>CANQKG010000077.1 GCA_947624425.1 uncultured Clostridia bacterium
CCGGTACGGTCGAGATCGCCGGGAACAACGACCCGAAGGGGTTCGGTATCTACGTCCGGATCAAGGCGGACGGCACCGGCTATCGGTACTATTACGGTCATATGAGCAAAACGCTCGTAAAGGTCGGGGATCGCGTGGTGATCGGGCAGGAGATCGGGATCGAGGGCAGTACCGGAAACTCGACCGGCTCCCATTGCCATTACGAGGTGCGAAAGACCACCGACCATGGCAGCTTTCTCAATGTCTGCAGCATCTCGGGGATCCCGAATCAGATCGGCGTCTATGACGACGGCTACCGTCCCGCGCCCTTTACCGCAGGGCGGATTTATGTGCTGACCACCAATGTGAAGGTGCGCTCCGGCATCGGTACCGCGTCGCCCCAGAAAAAGAAAAGCGAGCTGACTGCCGACGGGCAGGCGCACGCGCTCGAGCAGGAGATGGCGGTGCTGAAAGCGGGTACCGCCGTCACGGTGCAGGAGGTCATAAAAATCTCCGACCGCGAGTACTGGGGCAAGATCCCCAGCGGCTATATCGCCCTGCGGTATAATGGCGAAGATTATGTGAAATAAGAGAATCCCACCACCATGCTAGCGCATGGTCCCCCTCCCTTTCACAAGGGAGGCACTGGCGATCAAGCAAGTTTTGATAAAAATTTTAGCAAAATATGCTGGCAAAAGATTTTCTTTTTCACTTATCCTTTTTCAAGCTGCAAAGCTTCCGTCTTTGTCAAAACCTCCCTTGTCAAAGGGCGCTCTTGCCGAAGCGCGCCCGGTGGGCGAAACAGCGAGGCGAGAATGAAACCGCAATTCTGCCGTCTTTGTCAAAACCTCCCTTGTGAAAGGGAGGGGGACCGCGCTTTGCGCGGTGGTGGGATTCACAAATCACTGCGTTCATGGTATAATATCCCCGAAGCGGATATTATACTTTTCCTAACAGAGATCGGCGGGGTGAGGATATGATCGACTACAGTCCCTTATGGGAGACCATGCGGGAAAAGGGTGTGACCCAGTACCGGCTGTTGAAGTCGGGGATCGACAACAAGACCTTGGACGCGCTGAAAAATAACCGCAATATCACCATGCTGACGCTGGAAAAGCTCTGCCGCATCATCGGATGCAAGCCGGAGGATGTGGTACGGTTCACGGACGAAGCCAGATGACGAAAAAGGACACGGCAAATGATTTGCCGTGTCCTTTTCTTTTTATTCGCAGAGTGAAATTTGTCCCAGTGCGGTGGCGGTCATGCCGAAGCTTTCTACCACGGTGAACCGCAAATACCGTCCGACAAACGGGGTTTCAAAGGGTCTGATCTGCCGCAGCGGATTGTTCGGCAGGTTATCAAACTCGCCCTCCAGCGCGGTCGTCCAGCTTTCCCCGTCCTCGCTCATCTCGATCCGGTAGCTTCGCAGATTGCTCTCGGTATCGGGCGGCTCGGTCGCCGGGTCGAAGATCCACCGTCCCGCCGTGACGCGCTCCCCCAGATCGATAATCAGGGTGATGGGGTCGGTGGTACCAAACCGCGCCGGCGGCGCGTGTTCGGTGATGCAGTCGGCAAGCGAACTCCCCGGCATGGGGGTATGGGTGGACGAGAGGATGACCCAGTTCCGGCGGCTGAACCCGAACCGCTGCTGCCCGATCGGACTGTCGCCGGTCTCGGGCGTATGCGCCACCGCCGTCAGCATACAGGCGTCCGTCAGCTCAAAGGGACCTTCATAGGGACGATCCGGCCTGCCGTTGACGCCGTAGCGGATCGCCGCGCCCTCTTCCGCCGTGATGGTGACCGTCCCTTTTTGGCGGTGGATCACGGGTGCTGCCAGCAGCTTCGGCGTGCGGTGCAGCCCGATATGCCAGTAAACGGGCGGCAGGCGGTAATCGGTCGTCTCCACGGTCACCGCCGTGAGCGTTTCCTCCGAAAAGGGCAGCATCTTTTTATAGCCCACCGTTTTGCCGTCGCCAAGCGTTTTTTCGCTGCCGTCCGCCAGTCTGCCGATCACCCGAAACGCCGCCACCCGCTGCCCTTGCATGACGTCCTCCATCAGGGTGATCTGGTTGCAGACGGCAGGTTTCGGCAGTGTCAGCGTGGTGCGGTAAACGCCGTTTTCCTCCTCGGTTTGCACCGCACCACCCTCTGCCAGATCATCGGCGGAGGCGGCGCGGATATACGCGCCAAACTCCCGCAGGCGTTTGACGTCGTTTTCATGAAACAGACCTCGACGGTCGGGCGGAATATTGAGCAGAAGCTGGGTGTTGCCGCCGACCGATACACGGTAAATTTCCGCGAGGGTCGCCAAATTCTTGACCTGATTGTCCTCCTTGCTGTGATAGAACCAGCCCGGACGGATCGAGGTGTCCACCTGTGCGGGGAACCAGCTTAAATAGCCGCTTCCCTTTTCCTTTGCCGCCAGCAGCGCCGCGCCGCTGCCGATGTCCCGATCCTTCGGGTCGCCGCCCGTAAAGAGCAGGTAGCCGTCGTCGCCGTTTTGCGCACAGCGGTACATCGGGACGACCGACCATTCCTCTTTCCTGCCTCTGCCCGCCTCGTTGCCGATCCAGCGGACGTCGGGGCCGGAGATCGAGATCACCGCATCGGGCGCAAGCCGTCTGATCAGGCTGTAATACCGCGCCCACTCGTCCTCCTGCTTCTTCCCGTTGGGACCTTCTGCACAGGCGCCGTCAAACCAGACCTCGTAGACCTCGCCGTAATCGGTCAGCAGCTCGGTCAGCTGATTGCAGAAAAAGTCGTTATACCGTTCGGAATCGCCGTACCGCGCATCGTGACGATCCCACGGCGAGAGATAGACGCCGAACTTCACGCCGTATTCCCGGCAGGCGTCCGCCACCTCCCGCACCACATCCCCCTTGCCGTCCCGCCAGGGGGAAGCAGCAACGGTGTAATCGGTGTACCGGCTCGGCCAGAGGCAGAAGCCGTCATGGTGCTTGCAGGAGAGAATCACGCCCTTGAAGCCCGCTTCGGCAAGGACGCCGATCCACTGGCGGGCGTCCAGCTCGGTCGGAGCAAACACCGAAGGGGAGGCAGTACCGTCTCCCCATTCCCGGTCGGTAAAGGTATTGGTTCCAAAGTGGATAAACGCCGTCAGCTCCATGGTCTGCCAGCGGTACTGCCGCTCGGTCGGCAGAACGGTCGCCGCCTTTTGCAGCAGTGTTTCCTTGGTATCGTCCGGCTCGATCCGGACAAAATTCTGGGTGAATTGCATGGATATACTCCTTATTTTGCCGCGATGGTCAAATCGACGTCCTCAAAACGGGGACTGGAGAGGTGGATTTTGATCTCGCCCGGCTCCTCGCCTGCCTTGACCCAAAACGCATACACGCCGCCGATCAGAGAAACCTCGCTGTCCCCGATCAGCCGTCCCGCGCCGCTCACCGAAATACTGAGCGGGCTGAAGAAATAGGGCATCGGGTTGCCCGCCTGATCGCAGGCCTTGACCACCACGCGGGTGACGTCGATCCCGTCGGCGGAAATGGAGGCGTCATCCGGCTCGACCGAAAGGATGGTCGGCATCGGCTTATGGGCATACCGCCGCTCGATCACCTTTTCGTCCCCGATATAGCCACGCATCACGGCGCTCCCCCACCGTTGACCCCAGACCACATGGAAGTCGGTCACCAGACAGGGCGGATGCGGCAGCCCGGCAAAGGTCTCATGATCGGGATAATAGGTACCGAACAGCTTGTCGTTGGTATAGACCTCGATCCGGTCGCAGTTGGTGAAGATATAAAGCGGATTGATACCGCCCTGCGAACGGTCGCCCACCGTCCAGTTGGTAGCCGCCTCGATCACCGGCCCGTACTTTTTCGGGTCGCGCTGGCTCTTATAGAAGGAGGCCGCCATTTTCGGGATCCGGAACATATCATAAACGCCGTGATAGCAGATCTTGTCGCCCGAGCCGAAGTTATTGTGGGTATGGTAATCAAAGGCGCACCAGCCGATCACGCCGCTGATCGAATCGTCCAGTCCGGCGGTATTGTGCATCATCATATGGTTCTCGGTGTGCCGGATCGAGCGATCCTCGCCGTCATACCGCTTGGTGGGGTACATATGCCCGCCCATCTCGGAGATCAGATAGGGCACCTTGTGATCCAGCCCGGTCACGACCTGCTGATCCCGCGCGGCGATCACTTCCTCGCGGCAGAAATCGTTCATCGCGTAGACGTCCTCCAGCAGCTCGCTGTTGGTGATGCAGCGGACGCCGCTGGTCTGGCGGGTGGGATCCAGCTCATGCGCCAGCGCGTTTGTTTCCAGATAAAAATCGTGGTCGTCCTTCGATTCGTTGATCCGCACGCCCCAGAGGATAATGGAGGGGTGGTTCCGGTCGGTCAAGATCATCTCGCGGAGGCTGTCCACCGCGTGCCGCTTCCAGGTATCGTTTCCCACGTGCTGCCAGCCGGGCAGCTCGGTAAAGACCATCAGCCCCAGCTCGTCGCAGCGGTCGAGGAAGTATTTGGAATTGGGATAGTGGGAGGTGCGGACAAGGTTCAGCCCCAGCTCGCACTTTAAGATCTCGGCGTCCTTCCGCTGCGCCCGCCGCGGCATGGCATACCCCACGACCGGGAAGGACTGGTGCCGGTTCAGCCCGCGGATCTTCACCCGCTCGCCGTTTAAGAAAAAACCGTGATCGGTGAACTCGGCAGTGCGGAAGCCGACCCGTGTAACCGTTTCGTCGGCGCAGTTCTCCGACCGGTAGGAGACGGTCAGCTCATACAGCGCCGGATCCTCCAGCGACCAGAGCCGGATCCCGGCAAGATCGGACATCGTAATGCTCACCGTATTTTCGCCGGCGGTGAGTGCGACCTCCTGCTCGGCCGACGCCTCTACCCCGTCTCCCCGCAGGGTGAGGGTGATAACGCCGCTTTCCGCTTCCGCCGCGTCCAGCGTCAAGTCGGTACGCAGCGCCTTTTTCTCGCTGAGCACCTGCTCCGGACGGGCAAACACATTCTTGATACAGGTGTTGCCGGTAAAGCGAAGGTCTACATCGCGGTAGATGCCACCAAAGGTCAGATAGTCAATTGCAAAGCCGAACGGCGGCATATCATCCAGCTCTCTGGAGTCCACCTCGACCACCAGCGTGTTATCGCCTGCCTGCAGAATGCCGGTCATCTCAAAGGAAAAGCGGGTATAGCCGCCCCAATGCTCGCCCAGCTTCTGCCCGTTTAGGTAGACGTCCGCCTTCGCCATCACGCCCTCAAAGATGATGAAGCTGCGTCCGGCAGCTTCCTCCTTTGTTGCCGTGACGGTCTTGACATAGTGCGACACAAACTGATAGACCCGCTCATCAAAATAGGTCAGCGGCAATTCACAGTTGGTGTGCGGCAGATGCACACGCTCCATTTTTGCCGTATTCTCCGTTTTGTCATACGGAACCGGCGCGTAATTCCAATCGTGATTGATGTTCCGGATCATGCTGTTCTCCTTTCCGCTTTGCCATGCGGCTTATCCTGTTGCGGCCGGCGGAAACACCCGCCGCTTATATCCCGTTCATTATAACACACTCACCCATGAAGTCAACCCAAATAACGGCTTTTTTTCGGAAAAAACAGCAGAAAAATCGGGAGGTTGTTTTCCGCACGCATTAGGGTGAACGGCAAGGGCTTTGCTTTCTGCCGACGTCGGCATACAGGCACGCTTCGGCTTTTGCAAAGAAAGAGCTTCTGTTGTAGTTTACGGTTTTCAGAAAGCCAGTGGGTTTTGAATCCCTCCACCGCGCTATGCGCGGTCCCCCGCCTCTTGCGGTTCCCAATTTTGCTTTTGCTCGCGGTCACGCTCGCGCAAAATTGACCGCGGCGCCACTCTCGCCTCGCTTCATCGCCCACCGGGCGCGCTTCGGCAAGAGCGCCCTTTGACAAGGGAGGTCTTGACAAAGACGGCAAAACGCGGCGCCACTCTCGCCTCGCTTCATCGCCCACCGGACGCGCTTCGGCGGGAGCGCCCTTTCACAAGGGAGGTTTTGACAGGAACGGAAGAATTGCAAAAACATAAAGCACGGGGCGTCGTTTAGACGCCCCGTGCTTACACGCATATTTACCGCTTAGGGTTCGTTCATTTTCAGCGTATGCCCTGCCATCTCGTCCTGAAGCCTTGCCAGAAACTGCGATTTATTCTTCTCGATTGCGTCCCCCGGCGTCTGTTCGCCGCGCAGCACCTCGCCGCACATACTGGTGATAGACGGCGAATTCCAATCCAGTCCCGCCAGCGTCACGGCATCGAGCATATATCGATCCGCATTCTCGGCAATATCGATATAGATCCGCATCGAATCCTCGTTGTCGATCCGCTTGGAATACTTCGCCATGATCATATCCGCGTGGGTCATATCCTCATAGGGCGCGTACAGTTCATTGACCAGCAACAGCAGCTTGGTGGTCATATCCTGATAAGTCGCCGGGATAAAGTACATCTGGCCGCAGCTTGCCGAGGTGGCATAATCGTCCATCCCGGGTCCGATCGGCGGGTAGATTACACCAAGCCGATCCTCCATTGCCGACTCCTGCGCAATCTGAAGCAGCTTGTTCGCACCGCAGAGAATGGCGATATTCCCCTTTGTAAACTCATGCAGCGGCTGATCCCAGTTCAGGCTGCCGTCGTTGACATTGGCAATCTTCTTGATGACAGCCCAGTCATATACCTTTTCAAACGCCTCCACCGAAGCCGGATCGGTCAGCAGAAGAGCGGGATTCCCCTCATCGTCATAGCCCGCGATGCTGCCGCCGTTGGTGTTTGCCAGTGCGCGGAAAAAGGCGTGTGCCTGTGACCCCACCAGCCCCCATTGGGTGGTGGAGCCGGCGGCGTCGGTCTTGGTCGCCTTGGTCGCAATCTCCTCGCACTTGTCCCAAGTCCACTCCTTATTCTCGATCATCTCATAGATGTCGCCCAGCTGATCTCTCTCAAACAGGGAGAGGTTCGCATACCACATGGCGCCGGTCGGG
>CANQKG010000078.1 GCA_947624425.1 uncultured Clostridia bacterium
ATGGCGATGTGTATAAGAATACCGAGATGAGAGTACCGGCAGGCTGTAAAGCCGAGCTGGTGGTCACGGCGCCGGACGGCACCGAGACCCGCGAGCTGATCCACGAGTATAAAGGCGACGGCGTGGTGCAGGGGATCCACAATCTGGACGACAGCATCGGCAGCTTTGCCAGAGCCTGCTTCAACTATGCGCTGGACACCCATCAGGATATCTGGTTTGCGACCAAGGACACCATCTCCAAACAATACGACCACCGGTTCAAGGATATTTTCAGCGAAATCTATCAGGCGGAGTATGCCGAGCGGTTTGCCGAGGCGGGGATCGAGTATTTCTACACCCTGATCGACGATGCGGTTGCACGGGTGATGCGCTCCGAGGGCGGCTTTATCTGGGCTTGCAAGAACTATGACGGCGATGTGATGTCGGATATGGTGGCGACCGCGTTCGGCAGTCTGGGGCTGATGACCTCGGTGCTGGTATCGCCCGACGGCGTGTATGAGTATGAGGCGGCGCATGGCACGGTACAGCGTCACTACTATAAGTATCTCAAAGGCGAGCGCACCTCCACCAATTCGATGGCGACCATCTTCGCATGGACGGGCGCGCTGAGAAAACGGGGCGAGTTGGATCACCTGCCCGATCTGATGCGGTTTGCCGACCATCTGGAGGCGGCGTCCATCGCCACCATCGAGGACGGCAAAATGACCGGAGACCTGGCAAGCCTTTCGAGCCTGCCGAATATCGAAGTGACCGATACCGAAACCTTCCTGCTTGAGATCAAAAAGCGGCTGGAGGAACGGCTCACAAAATAAGCGGATAAACAAAAAAGGAACGGGCGTATGCCCGTTCCTTTTTGCGTTTGGAAAGCAGTTATCCTCAAAATACCTTCCGTTATTCTGTTGTCAGTCGCTCACATACGGAAGCAGAGCCATATACCGCGCCCGCTTGATCGCGGTGGTCAGCTGACGCTGATGCCGCGCGCAGGTACCGGTCACACGGCGCGGTACGATCTTCGCACGGTCGGACATATACCGCTTGAGCTTTGCAATATCCTTATAGTCGATCTGCTCTACCTTGTCCACGCAAAACGCGCAGACCTTTTTGCGGGAGCGTCTGCCCCGATTCGGCCTTTCCATAGCCATTGCTGATCCCTCCATTAGAACGGCAGCTCGCCGTCGTCAATATCAATTTCCTCAAAATCGCCGATGTCACCGATGGTAAAGGCGGTTCCGTTTGCCGGCTCCGCAACCGTTTCAGGCTGCCGTGCCGGAGGCGTAAAGCCGCCTTGCTGAGGTGCGGCCGCATTCCCGCCGGAGTTCTTGCTCTCTGTGAAATGCACCTGATCCGCCACCACCTCGACCGCTTTCCGCTTGTTGCCGTTGCGATCCTCGTAATTGCGGGTCTGGATCGCGCCTTCTACCGCGATCATCTGCCCCTTGTGGAAGTATTTGGAGACAAACTCGGCAGTTTGCCGCCATGCGACCACATCGATGAAGTCGGTCTGCTCCCGGTTGTAGTTCCGGTTGACCGCAACGGTGAAGCTGGTGACCGATACGCCGGCAGGCGTGGTGCGCAGCTCCGGATCGGCAGTCAATCTGCCCATTAAAATCGCTTTGTTGAGCATCTTGCCACCCCTTTACTTTACGGTGATGATGGTACGCAGCACACCGTCGGTGATGTGATACACACGATCCAGCTCGGCAGGGAAGTCGGGATTGCTGGTGAAGGTGATCACCGCATAATAGCCGTCCGCTTCCTTGTTGATCGGATACGCAAGCCGACGCTTGCCCCATTCGTCGACCGATTCGATGGTACCGTGCGCCTCGATCAGATCCTTGAACTTGGTCAGAAGGGTCTGCACATTGTCCTCGCCGTTTGCAAGGCTCAGCACCATCATGGTCTCATAAGTTGCTGTTTCTTTTGCCATTTCAGCACCTCCTTTTGGACTTATGGCCCTGTGCGTTTACACAGAGCAAGGATAACAGACTTATTTTACCAGCAAACCGAAGCCCTGTCAAGAATTTTTTCCGAAAGGCTTGACAACGGAGTTGTATTATTGTATGATATCATTAACACAAAGATACAAGGAGGCGGAACATGAACTGGGAATTTTCGCCTGACCGACCGATCTACGCGCAGGTGCTCGAACAGCTGGCGGCGGCGATCGTGTCGGGACGGTACCGCCCGGGGGAGCGGCTTCCGTCTGTGCGGGAGCTGGCGGAAGCGGCGGCAGTCAATCCGAATACCGTGCAGCGCGCCATGGCGGAGCTGGAGCAATGCGGTCTGGCGGTGGGTTATCGGACGACCGGCCGCTTTGTGACCGGTGACGAAGCGGTGATCCGCAAAATGCGGGAGCAGATGGCGTCGGAAAAGCTGAAAGCGTTTGACCGCTCCATGGAGCGGCTCGGCGTCGGTTATGAGGAAGCAAAGGAGATGTTGAGTAAATGGAACGAGGCGAGAAAATGACTCCGATTTTGACCTGTACCGGTCTGTCCAAGCGGTACGGCGCCAAGCAGGCGCTTAGCGGCGTGAACCTCACGGTGCCGCGGGGGAGGATCGTCGGGCTGCTGGGACCAAACGGAAGCGGCAAAACCACTTTGATTAAAATTGCGGCGGGACTGTTGACGCCCACCGAAGGCGAGCTTCGGGTGGGCGGCTATCTGCCCGGAATCGAAACCAAGCGGATCGTCTCTTATCTGCCGGAGCGCACCTATCTCAACGACTGGATGCGGGTGCGGGATCTGCTTAAATATTTTTCGGATTTCTATGCCGATTTCAGGGTGGATACGGCGCGGCAGATGCTGTCCGATTTGGGGATCGGGGACAATATGCGGCTGCGCACCATGTCAAAGGGAACCAAGGAGAAGGTGCAGCTGATTCTGGTGATGAGCCGGGAAGCGGAACTGTATCTGTTAGATGAGCCGATCGGCGGCGTGGATCCTGCCACGCGGGATTATATCCTCCGCACCATCATCAGCCATTACAGCGAGAACGCAACGGTCATCATCTCCACCCACCTGATCGCCGATGTGGAACAGGTGCTGGACGACGTGGTCTTTCTCAAGGAAGGGCAGATCCATACCGTGTCGTCGGTGGACGAACTGCGGGAGGAAAAGGGCAAATCGGTGGACGCACTGTTTCGGGAGGTGTTCAGATGTTAGGAAAGCTGATGAAATACGACAATCGCGCCATCGGCAGGATTTTGCTGCCGGTCTACGGCGGTATGATCCTGTTGGCGCTGCTCAACAATCTGGTGCGGAATTTCTGGGACTTCGGCACAGACGATCCGATGATCCTGAAAATCTTTCAGGTGATCACCATGGTCGCCTATGTGCTGGTGATATTTGTGGCGATCTTCACCACCGTTTTTACCATCGTCTCCCGCTTCTATAAGGATATGACGCGGGACGAAGGGTACCTCACCCATACGCTGCCGGTCGGCAGCAGCACGCTGCTCGGCGCCAAGCTGCTCAGCGGTTCGCTCTGGCTCATCATCGGGCTTGCAGCGGGGATCGCCTCGGTTTTCTGCCTGATACGCCCGGATACGCTGTCGGCGGCGTTGAGGAACTTCGGCGCGTTTGTGCATCAGGTGATCCTGATTTTGGAGGAAGCGAAGATTTCCTGGGTACCCTATCTGGTGGAGTTTATTCTGCTGTTTGTTCTCACGATCCCGGAAAGCCTGCTGGCGTTTTATCTGGCGATCGCGATCGGCAATCTTGCCAATAACCATCGGGTGCTGGCGGCGATTGGTGTGTATACTCTGATCGGGATCGCAAAGCAGACGGTTTATACCCTGCTGGGTATTATTGCGGAGCATCTTGAATGGCAGACGATGACCGAGATGAGCCTGTCGGCATTGACCGCCCTGATCGTTGTAAGCCTTGTGTTCTCGGTCGCGTCCTTCTTTGTCACCCGCTTTCTGTTCCGCCATAAGCTGAATTTGGCATAACCGGCGGATCACATTCTGCCGCCTTTGTCAAGACCTCCCTTGTGAAATTTTCACTAGGCTAAATGCTGTTGCCAAAGCCTCCCTTGTGAAAGGGCTTTCCTGCCGAAGCGCGCCCTGCGGGCGAAACAGCGAGGTGGGAATGCAACCGCATTCTGCCGCCTTTGTCAAGACCTCCCTTGTTAAAGGGAGGGGGACCGCGCTTTGCGCGGTGGAGGGATTCAAAAAGCACCGGCTTTGTGAAAATCGCTGTCTATGGGTAGACGCAAAGTCCTAACTTACTCAGTGCAAACCGCTGTTTTACAGCAGACGCTCTATAAATATAAAAGTGGTGCGGTTTAAACGAACCGCACCACTTTTTTACTTATTCCGCTTCAAATGCGTCCTTGCCGAGACCGCAGATCGGGCAGACCCAATCCTCCGGCACTTCCTCCCAAGGCGTTCCGGGCGCAATGCCGCTGTCCGGATCGCCGACGGCGGGATCATAGGTATACCCGCAGGGGCAGGTGTATTTCATCTTTCTTTCCTCCCGGATCAGAAATATCTCTTGAGCAGACCGGCGAACGCCTTGCCATGTCGGGCCTCGTCCCGCGCCATCTCATGGACGGTATCGTGGATCGCGTCCAGATTGGCTGCCTTTGCCCGCTTGGCAAGATCGGTCTTGCCGGCGGTCGCGCCGTTTTCCGCCTCGATCCGCATCTCAAGATTCTTTTTGGTGGAGTCGGTCACAACCTCACCCAGCAGCTCGGCAAACTTGGCGGCGTGCTCCGCCTCCTCCCAGGCTGCCTTCTCCCAATACAAACCGATTTCGGGATAGCCCTCACGGTGCGCCACACGCGCCATTGCCAGATACATACCCACTTCGCAGCACTCGCCGTTGAAGTTGGCGCGCAGATCGTTGAGGATATCCTCGCTCACGCCCTGCGCCACGCCGACAACGTGCTCGGAAGCCCAGTTCATCTCGCCCTCCTGCTTCACGAACTTGGAAGCCGGAGCCTTGCACTGCGGGCATTCGGCGGGCGGTGCGTCGCCCTCATGGACATAACCGCAAACGGAACATACATACTTTGCCATTTTTGATTCCTCCCGATGAAAATAAATTGTCAAGCCGGTCGGCTTACTCCATATTATAGCATATCGGCGGCTTTTTTGCAAGCCTGTCACAGCGTTTCGACAAACCGGTGCAATACCTCTCCCTTTTCGGGCGAAAGCTTCGCGATTCGGCAAAGCTCCTCGACCGGCGCGGCTTTCAGCCGTTCTAAGGCGCCGAAATAAAGCAGCAGATCTCTTGCCTTTGCCTCCCCGATCCCGGGACAGTCGGTCAGCCGCAGAGAAAGGGTCGTCTTTTTGCGGAGTTGTTTTTGATATTGGATCGCGTAGCGGTGCACCTCGTCCTGAATGCCCGCTACCAGCCGGAACGCCGCCGAGCCGGGCTTCATCGAGATCTCGCCGCCTGCCGCCGCAATGGCGCGGGTGCGGTGACGCCCGTCCTTTACCATGCCGAACAGGGGAATGGCAAGCCGGTGCGCTTGCAGCACCTCCGACACAACCGAAACATGACCCGCTCCGCCGTCCAGCAGGATCAGATCGGGCTTTTGCCCGAAGCCGGGATCGTCCGGCTGCTCGGTCAAACGGGTCAGCCGCCTGTCCAGCATTTCCCGCATTGAGGCATAGTCGTCCTGCGTTTTGACCTCTTTCATGGCAAACCGGCGGTAAGCGCTTTTTTCGGGCTTCCCGTTTTGGAATACCACCATGCTGCCC
Source organism: uncultured Clostridia bacterium (assembly GCA_947624425.1). Classification (GTDB taxonomy): domain Bacteria; phylum Bacillota; class Clostridia; order Oscillospirales; family Ruminococcaceae; genus CANQKG01. The sequence goes on from CANQKG010000078.1 coordinate 5,708, forward strand.
ACAATTCCGCTGTCCCCCCAGTTGGAGACGTCGTAAGCTTCGATCCGGGCAGGTACGGCGGGAAGGGAAAGGAGCTTTTGCAGCTCGTCCAGCGCGGCGACGTCCTTTCCCTTTCGGTTCAGCCGGTCGGAAAGCTGCTCGGCGGCGTTTTCGAGCGCCATCAGGGTCAGCTTTTTCTGCTCGCCCCGCTGCGGCACATGGATCGCCGCCTTTTTCCCCCGCAGACGGGTGAGGTATTCCTCCATCAGCGGCTCGTCCCCAAGGGGCAGATCAAGAAGGATACGAGGCGGAATTTCGTTTGAGCCGTGGTAGTATTGCAGCAGAAAATCGTCCCGTAATTGCTCCGACAAGGCGGTATCGGAGAGAAAGAAATGCTGTTTGTCCACCAGCCGTCCCTCGCGGTACCGCAAAACGGCGGCGCAGGCAAGCTGTTCGCTTTGGGCGACGGCGATCACGTCCTGATCGCCGCTGTCCCGAAAAATTTTCTGCCCGTCGTTGATCGCTTCGATCGCGCCGATGCGGTCGCGAAGCTGTGCGGCGCGCTCAAAGTCGAGCGCTTCGGATGCCTGTGCCATCTCCTCCTTGAGCTGGCGCAGAATATCGCCGCTCCCTTTTCGGAGGAACTGCACCGCCTGCTCTACCGTGGCGGCATATTCTTTTTGCGAAATTTTGCCGCGGCAGACCCCCATGCACCGCCCGATGTGGTAGTTGAGGCAGGCGCGTCCCCGTCCGAATTCCTGTGGAAATTTGCGCCCGCAGGTGGGCAGTCGGAAAATGCGCTGCGCCTCGTCCACCGCCTGCTTGACCAGAAAACCGCTGGTGTAGGGACCGTAAAAGCGGTCGGTGTCGTTTTTCTGTTTTGCCTCCCGGATGCGGGGATATGGCTCGTTTGTCACCCGAATATAATGGTAACCCTTGTCGTCTTTCAGCAGAATGTTGTATTTGGGGCTGTGCTGCTTGATGAGACTGCACTCCAGCACCAGCGCTTCGAATTCGCTGTCGGTCACGATGTAGTCAAAGTCCTCGACCAGGCTCACCATCTTCCGCACCTTTTCATTCTGCTGATGGTC
>CANQKG010000079.1 GCA_947624425.1 uncultured Clostridia bacterium
GATGACGGCCGCACCGAGGTGCGCAGCTTCCTGATCTCGAGCGCCAATTTCTGGATGGAAAAATACCATATGGACGGGCTTCGGGTGGACGCCGTTGCCTCCATGCTCTATCTCGATTACAACCGGGAGGAGTGGCAGTGGTCGCCCAACAAGTACGGCGGCAAGGAAAATCTTGAGGCGATCGCGTTTTTGCGGCAGCTCAACGAAACGGTGCTGACCCGTCACCCGGGCGCTATGATGATCGCCGAGGAATCGACCGCCTGGCCGCTTGTGACCTGTCCGGCTTCGGACGGCGGGTTAGGCTTCAACTTCAAGTGGAACATGGGCTGGATGAACGACACGCTGGACTATATGTCGATGGATCCGCTCTATCGCTCCGGCAACCACGGGAAGATCACCTTTTCGTTCTTCTATGCGTTTTCGGAGAACTACATTCTGCCGCTCTCCCATGACGAGGTGGTGCACGGCAAGTGCTCGCTCATCAACAAGATGCCGGGAGATTACGAGCAGAAGTTTGCCGGCGTACGTACGCTGCTTGCCTACATGATGGCGCATCCCGGCAAGAAGCTGACCTTTATGGGGCAGGAATTCGGGCAGTTTATCGAGTGGAACTACAAGCAGGAATTGGACTGGCTTTTGCTGCAATATCCGGCGCATCAGAAGATGCAGCACTTCACCGAGATGCTCAACCGGTTCTATCTGGAACACAGTGAATTCTGGCAGCGTGACGATTCCTGGGAAGGCTTTAACTGGATCTCGAATGACGATACCTCTCAAAGCGTCATCAGCTTCCGGCGGATCAACGATAAGGGGGAGGACGTCATCGTGGTCTGCAACTTCACGCCGGTCACCCGTACCGATTACTTAATCGGCGTGCCGGATGCAAGCTCCTATAAGGAGATTTTCAATACCGACGATCTTGCGTTCGGCGGGAACGGGGAAGGGAATCCCCGCGCCGTCCGCGTCAATCGGAAGGCGCCGATGCACGGCTTCGATCAGTCGATCGCGCTGACCCTTCCGGGGCTTTCGGTGCTTTACTTAAAGGGTAAGCCGAGAACCGCAGGAAAAACGGCCAAGAAAAAGTAAGCGGGAGGACAGTACTTATGTTTCAAAGAAAAGAATGTGTGGCAATGCTGCTGGCAGGCGGACAGGGCAGCCGTCTTTATGCACTGACCCGTCAGGTGGCCAAGCCTGCCGTGCCGTATGGCGGCAAATACCGGATCATTGATTTTCCGCTTTCCAACTGTGTCAATTCGGGGATCGACACGGTAGGCGTGCTGACCCAGTATCAGCCGCTGGTGCTCAACGAGTATATCGGAACCGGACAACCGTGGGATCTGGATCGGGTGCATGGCGGCGTCCATGTGCTGCCGCCTTATCAGACCGCCAGCGGTGCGGAATGGTACCTCGGCACTGCCAACGCAATCTATCAGAATATCTCGTTCATCGACCGGTACCAGCCGGAATATGTGCTGATCCTATCGGGCGACCATATCTATAAGATGAATTATGATAAAATGCTCCGCTTCCACAAGCAGAAAAAGGCGGATGCGACCATTGCGGTGCTGGAGGTGCCGATGGAGGAGGCTTCCCGCTTCGGCATCATGCATGCAGACGGCGAGGGCAAGATCTTCGAGTTTCAGGAGAAACCGGAACATCCCAAAAGCAATCTGGCGTCGATGGGAATCTATATTTTCAGCTGGAAGAAGCTGCGGGAGTATCTGATCGCGGATAACGCCGATCCGAATTCCCATAACGACTTCGGGAAGGACATCATTCCGCATATGCTGGAGAATGAGGAATCTCTTTACGCCTATCCGTTTGTCGGATACTGGAAGGACGTCGGCACGATCGATTCCCTCTGGGAGGCGAATATGGATCTGCTTGACCCGCGGGTACCGCTGGAGTTATACGATCCCACCTGGAAGATTTATTCCCGTAATCCGGTTCGGCCGCCGCATTATATTTCCTCCGAGGCCATGGTGCAAAACTCGATGATCACCGAAGGCTGCAGCGTTTTTGGCACGATCGATTTTTCGGTGCTGTTTGCAGGCGTCACGGTGGAGGAAGGCGCCGTGGTGCGGGACAGCATTGTGATGCCGGGTACCACCATTAAAGCCGGCGCGGTGGTGGAGTATTCCATCATCGGTGAGGATGCGGTGATCGGCGAGAACGCCAAGATCGGCGCCCGTCCCGAGCAGATCGAGGATAAGGACACCTGGGGGCTTTCGGTGGTCGGCCCGGGCGTGGAAGTGAAGCCGGGCGAGGTCATTCCGCCCAAAGCAATGGTAGAGGCATAGGAGGGAAACGCAAATGGTCAATACAACAAAAATGCTGGGCATTGTCTTTACAAGCACCCATGACGGAGCCGTTCCCGAAATGGCTTCCGTGCGGGCACTCGGCTCCATACCGTTCGGCGGACGGTACCGCTTTGTGGATTTTGCGCTTTCCAACATGGTCAATTCCGGCGTGACCGAAGTGGGTCTTATCACCGAGAACAACTATCAGGCTCTGATGGATCATGTGGCGGCGGGACGGGAATGGGATCTTGCCCGCAAACGGGAGGGGCTTCATATCCTGCCTCCGCTGGATCAAAGCCGGATCTGCCGCGGTCATCTGGAGTCAATGATAAACGCCATGGACTTCATGCGGCGCTCCCGTGCCAGATATGTGATTGTATCGGACAGCAGTGTGATTTACAATATGGATTACCGCCCGATGCTGGAACAGCATATCGAAAGCGGCGCGGATATCACGGTGGCCTACCAAAGAAAATGGCTGAGCGTGGACGCCGCGTCTCACAGCACCATTTTCGCGTTCGACCCCAACGGCCGGGTGATCGATGTAATGATGCATGCCAATGTCAGCGGTGAGTTCAACAGCGGCATGAATTTGCTGATTATTGAAAAATCACTGTTGCTGAATCTGGTGGAGGAGGCGGTCAGCCGCGGCGAGTACAGCTTCGACCAGCATATCATCCAGAAGCGGAAGGACGAGCTGAAGATCTACGGCTATTCCTGTGATTCCGCCGCCTACCGGATCACCACGATCAGAGATTACTATCATGCAAATCTCAGCCTGCTTGACACCGCCGTGCGGGAGAAGCTCTTCCCGACCGACCGCCCCGTTTTCACGAAAATCCATGATGAGGTGCCGGTGAAATACGGGCTGGATTCCACCGTCCGCAACTGCCTGATGGCAGACGGCTGTATCGTGGAGGGACAGGTGGAAAACTCGATTTTGTTCCGCGGCGTTCATGTTCGGAAGGGCGCGGTCGTTAAGGATTCGATCCCGCTGCAGGGTACCACGGTCGGCACCAACTGTGAAGTGAGTTGTGTGATTGCGGATAAAGAAGTGATGATCCGCGACGGAAAGAACCTGATCGGAGCGGCAACCTATCCGATCTATATCAGCAAAGGCGCAACGGTATAAAAGGAGGTACAGTATGAATATTCTGTATATTTCCAGTGAGGCACAGCCCTTTATCGCTTCGGGCGGACTGGCGGATGTGGCGGGTTCTCTGCCCAAGGCGCTGAATAAGCTGTCGGATGTGGAGTGCCATGTGGTTCTGCCGCTTTACAGCGACATCAAGCCGGAAATGCGGGAGAAGATCACCTATGTCACCAATTTTCTGGTCGACGTCAGCTGGCGGAAGCAGTACTGCGGGCTGTTCAAGGCGGAAGCGGACGGCGTGACCTATTATTTTCTGGACAATGAGTACTATTTCTCCCGTCCCGGGCTGTACGGCTATTATGACGACGCCGAGCGGTTCGCCTTCTTCTCCCGCGGCGTGCTGGAGATGCTCCGGTACCTGCCCTGGAAGCCGGATATCCTCCATGCCAATGACTGGCAGTCTGCTCTGGTGCCGGTTTATTATGATTCGATCTATAAGTATCAGCCGGAGTATGCCGGCATGAAAACCATCTTCACCATCCATAATATCGCCTATCAGGGCAAGTACGGGAAGGAATTGCTCCGTGAGGTATGGGGCATTCCCGAAAGCATGAACGGCGTGATGGAATACGACCAGTGCGTCAATCTGATGAAGGCGGCGATCCAGCTTTCTTACAAGGTGACCACCGTCAGCCCGACCTATGCGCAGGAGATCCTCGACCCGTGGTATGCCCACGGACTGGATCGGATCCTGCGGGACTATCAGTTTAAGCTCTGCGGTATCCTCAACGGGATCGATACCGATCTGCACAATCCCGAAACCGATACCGGCATTGCGGCGCAATACAGCGTCCGCGCCATGGCCGGCAAGAAAAAGGATAAGCTGGATCTGCTTCAGGAGGTGGGGCTGCCCGCCGATTATCGGTATCGTCAGCCGTCTGGTCGCCCATAAGGGGATCGACCTCATTCAGTGCGTGTTTGAGGATATCATCAACGCAGGCTTCCGGGTGGTGATCCTCGGCTCGGGCGACTGCGGGTATGAGCATTTCTTCTCCCAGATGCGGGACGCGCATCCCGATCAGGTGGCAACAATACTGGGCTTTATCCCGGCGCTTGCCAAGAAGATCTACGCGGGCGCGGATATCTTCCTGATGCCGTCCCAAAGCGAGCCATGCGGCTTGGCACAGATGATCGCCCTGCGGTACGGCACCGTACCGGTCGTGCGGGAAACGGGCGGCTTAAAGGACAGCGTGTTCGATTGCTCGCTGGGCGAGGGCAACGGCTTTACCTTTGCAAACTATAACGCGCATGAGATGCTCGATGCGCTTTATCGCGCCAAGGGCGTGTATGAAAACAAGAAGAATTGGAGAGCGCTGGTGCGGTACGCCATGAAGTGCGATTACAGCTGGACCCGCTCCGCCGACGCCTATTTGGGGCTTTATAATGAAGTCATGTCGATGTAGTTGTTGCAGGAAAGGCGGTTTTCTGTCATGCGTTATCAGTTGATCGGGAATGATTTTCCGGCGGTGGAAGTGTACTTTGACAGAGCAGGCGAGTCGGTGTTCACTCAATCCGGTGGAATGTGCTGGATGTCGGCAGGCGTTCAGATGGAGACTTCTACAAGAGGCGGAATCGCCAAGGGAATCGGCAGGATGTTTTCGGGCGAGAGTATGTTTCTGGCACGATATATTGCCTTGCAGCCGAACACCATGGTTTCGTTTGCGGCGACGGTGCCGGGCAAGATACTGCCGGTAGACGTCGGGATAGGCGGTGGCTTGATCTGTCAGAAAGGCGCGTTTCTTTGCGCGGAGAACTCGGTGCAATTAAATATTGCCTTTACCAAGCGGCTGTCCGCCGGTCTATTTGGAGGCGAAGGCTTTATTCTTCAGGATCTCAGCGGACAGGGCATGGCTTTTTTGGAAGTAGACGGCGATCTGATCGACCGCACTCTGGCGCCCGGCGAGGTGCTGAAGGTGGACACCGGCAATGTGGTTGCCTTTGAGAGAACCGTTCGGTATGAGGTGGAGACGGTTAAGGGATTCAAAAACATCTTTTTCGGTGGTGAAGGTTTGTTTTTGACCAATTTAATCGGTCCGGGCAGAGTGATACTTCAAACACAGAATATCTTCAGTTTAGCGGCGCGGATTGCGGCGCTCATCCCCAGCAAATAAAAAACGGGCTGTATGGCAAAGCCATACAGCCCGCTTTTATGCCGTCAGATTTTAGAATAGCCGAAGCTGTTGACGATCGCGTCGAGCTTCTGTTTGTTTTGGCACATCGGACATTCGGTCGAAAGATAGGTGTGATAGGTGGGAAGGTCGTTAGTGGTGAAAATGCTGTGGATCGGCAAGCCCTGTCCTTCCGAGATCGCCGAGAAGATCGAGGCAATGCCGGCCAGACGCCCGTTGTAGTATTGGAGACACTCCACCGCACGGTTGATGGATTTGCCGGTGGAAGCCGAGGCGATCAGCAACAGGATCTGCTTGCCGTAGACCATGCTGTGGAGATTGTCGCGGAACAGCATCTGGTTATTGGAATTAAGCTCCGGCGTGATGACATTGATGCTCTTGCCGCGGTTGATGTTCGCCGTTCCGTTGGACGCCAGCTCCTCCGCCAAAAACGCGCCCAGCATCTGGGTGCCTTCCAGACAGATGATGGTGTCGATGATGGTGTTGCCGGCATAAGAGCCTGCCAAAATCTGCGCCGCGCCCTTTGCCGCACGGTGATTGGTCTTGATGGTCGTCATGTCCACATAATAGTCCACATGAGAGTGGTTTGTGGCAAAATGTCCCGGGATCACACCGATGGTGACCCGACGATCCTTTTTCGCTCCGATTTCCTGCCTTCTGCTTTCCATTTGCCGTGTCCTCCTTGTTCGTTCGGAACAAAAAAGGCGATACGATCAAATCGCCGCCTTTTTTTCCAGTATAACACAGCGAAAGGGAAATTTCAATAGCAATCTCATGTTTTTACCCAAATTTTCCGATAAATTTGTATCTTTTTTCGGTATGATTGCATTTTTATTCAATTTGTTATTGACTTGCGCCGCTTTCTGTGTTACATTAAATGTTGAAAAAGCATGAACAATGTTTTTACCAAAATAATCAGAAAGATGAGGAACGATTTATGAAACTGTTTCAGAAACTGCTGGCCGCCGGAATGGCGCTGACCATGCTGCTGGCAATGGCTGCCTGCGGCGGAAGCAAGGGAACACTGATCATGGCGACCAACGCCACCTTCCCGCCCTATGAGTTTATCGAGGACGGCAAGATCGTCGGTATCGACGCCGAGATGGCTGCCGCGATCGCCGAGAAG
>CANQKG010000080.1 GCA_947624425.1 uncultured Clostridia bacterium
ACAAAAATCGCCGCTGTTCGGCACTCTTTCATCCCTATTTGTGCTGACGCTTTAGCGGCAGAATGGAGATTAATATGAGTATTCAGGATGTAATCAAAAAATCGTTTCTCGCGTCGTTCGGCGGAACCAATTCGAGTACGGGTATTCTGACAATGGCGATCGCGCTGCTTATCGCATTGCTGTTCGGCCTGGTCATCTGCTTTTTCTACAACAAATTCTACCGCGGCGTTGTGTACAACCGTTCCTTTGCCATCACCCTGGTCGGTATGTCGGTCATGACCGCAATGGTCACGCTGGCCATCAGCACCAACGTGGTGATCTCCCTCGGTATGGTCGGTGCGCTGAGTATCGTGAGGTACCGTACCGCCATCAAGGAGCCGCTTGATCTGCTCTACCTGTTCTGGGCCATCACCACCGGCATTACCTGCGGCGCGCAGATGTACCTGCTGGCTGTCCTTGCGGGCGTGATTATGCTGCTTCTTCTTTTGTTCTTCAGCGGGAGAGCCAGCTCCGGCCACCTGTATATCGTGGTAATCCATTTCAATGACGACGCCACCTCCGACACGGTTCGCCGGGCGATGGGCAACATGAAATACCGGATCAAGTCCACCGCGGTGAGAGGGCAGAACACCGAAATGGCGCTTGAAGTCTACATCCCCAACGCCAATATGGCGTTTGTGGAAAAACTCCGCGATGCCGAAGGGGTCTTGGACGTCTCGGCGATCCAGTACAATGGCGAATACCACGGTTAAAAGGCTTGCCTGCCTGCTGCTGGCAATGCTGCTTCTCCCGCTTGGCGGGTGCAGACGGCCGATCGTCATCCCCGCATCCTCCGATCCCTCCCGGGTGATTTACGCCGCCGACCATGAGATGACCGACCTGTCGGTCGTCAACCCCTTCATGGGCTTTGCCGTAGACGCGGCAAGCAAAAAGGCGGCGGAACAGCATTCTTTGGTTTATATCGACGTCACCTTCCGGGAACTGCAGCCCGATTCGCCCAATCAATATGCCTTTGACGAAATCGACGAAAGCAATCATGTCGATGATTGGAAAGCGCAGGGAAAGCACGCGGTCTTGCGGTTTGTCTGTGATGACCCCTCCGATACCCCGCACCGGGACATCCCCGACTGGCTGTACGATCTGACCGGAGACGGCTCGGTTTACGACACCTCCTACGGCAAGGGCTACTCGCCGAATTACAATAACGAGCTGTTTTTGTATTATCACAAACAGGCGCTCGCCGCGCTTGCCGATCACTTTTCGGACAGCTTTGTCTCCTTTGTCGAATTGGGGAGCCTTGGGCATTGGGGAGAATGGCACGTAAAGCACGAGGACGGGACAGCCCTGCATCCGCACGGTTTCCGATCAGGATGCCGAGCATAACGAAACGCTCCTGTTCCAAACGGGGCCGGGCTTTGAAAACTGACAGCAACAAATAAAAATCCACCCGCTATGCAGGTGGATTTTTATTTGTTGCTTGCCCTATCGTTTGGCCAATTCGGCGTTATGCTTTTTCATGATCGCATTGATGCGGTCGGTCGGTTTGAGCAGCTCATTGATCGAATTATCATAGTTGAGGGTATCGATCAGCAGCGCGATATACTTCGACATATCGACATTGCAGTACCACTCCCGCTTTAGCAGCTCGGGCGGCGAATAGATGAGGTTGGTGGTGAAATTTTTGTCGATCAAGCCCTGCTCGTAATACTGGTCGAATTTCGCCAGTCCCTCCACAAACAGCCCGAAGGTGGCGAAAACGAAAATCCGATTGGCGCCCTTTTCCTTGAGCTTCACCGCGATATCCAAAATCGACTCGCCGGAGGAGATCATATCGTCCACGATGATGAGGTCCTTGCCGCCGACGTCCTTACCCAGAAACTCGTGCGCCTCAATCGGGTTGCGACCGTTGACCAGAATCGAATAATTCCGCCGCTTATAGAACATACCCAGCTCCAGCCCCAGCACCGAGGAGAAGTAGATACAGCGTCCCATGCCGCCCTCGTCCGGCGAGACGATCATCACATGGTCGCGGTCGATCCTCACGTCGGGCACCTGCCGGATCAGGGCTTTAATCATCTGGTAGGTCGGGTGAACATTGTCAAAGCCGCCGAGCGGGATTGCGTTTTGCACCCGGGGATCGTGCGCGTCAAAAGTGAGGATATTGCTGACCCCCATTGCCTGAAGCTCCTGCAGCGCCAGCGCGCAGTCGAGCGACTCCCGCGATGAACGGCGGTGCTGCCGACCCTCGTACAGCATCGGCATGATGACGGTGATCCGCCTTGCCTTGCCGCCAAGGGAGGCGATCACCCGCTTGAGATCCTGATAGTGGTCGTCGGGGCTCATCGGGACGGTTATACCGTACATATTATAGGTGACGCCGTAATTGAAGCAGTCGCAGAGGATATAGGCGTCAAGGCTCCGCGCCGAGTGATGAAAAACGGCCTTTCCCTCGCCGGTACCGAAACGGGGACAAACAGCAGGTACCACAAAGGAAAAGCCGTCAGAGGTCTTGCGCCACTGCGTCAGATAATAATCGACCTTTTTTGAGATCTCCTCACAACCGCGCATACTGATGAGCGCGAGATCGCCGAACGGAGCGTGTTTGAATGCTGTTGATTCCATGATCCTACCTCCGGTAATGTCTGACAAGGGTGTACTGTCTTCTAATGTTATTATATCATATTTCGCACCGTGAGGAAAGAAATATTTTCATTTTTTATAAAGGTTTTGAATCCCTCCACCGCTTCGCGGTCCCCCTCCCTTTCACAAGGGAGGCACTGGCGACCATACAAGTTTTGATAAAAATTTTAATAAAACGGGCTGACGGAAGATTTTACTGTTTTCACTTATCCCACTTCAAACTGCTAGGCTGCCGTTTTTGTCAAGACCTCCCTTGTCAAAGGGGGCTTCGGCAAACAAAAACGCGGCTCCCGCAAAAAAATGCCGCTGCGCTTACAGCGCAGCGGCATTTTTCTTTTAAGCGAACATACTCATCAGCTGTGCAACCAGCAGGCCGCCGCCTGTTCCGACCACATAGCCGAGCAGCGCCATGATGATGCCGACCGGCACCAGCGCACTGCTGTATGCGCCCGCCAGCACCGGCGCGGTGGCGGTGCCGCCGATGTTTGCCAACGAGGCGACCGCCGCCGTGAAGATATCGATCTTCAAAAGCTTTGCCAGCAGGATCATGACGCCGACATGGACGACCAGAATAATCAGTCCGGTGAGGAGCCATGCAGGCGCGTTGCCCATGGCAGACAGATCCGCACGGGAGGCGATCAGGGCGATCACGGAGTAGAGCAGGACGTTTGAGACCTCCTCGGTTCCCTTGATTTTGCCGAAGGGGGTGAGCGCAAAGCAAAGTCCCAGCACCGTGACGATCAGCACCGTCCAGGTCGCCTTGTCAAAGAAGGGAAGCGCGCCGTTGATCATGGTTCCGAGCATCTGGGACACCGCCGAGACAAGCAGTCCGGCGCCGACTAAGATCATGATGTTCTGCCAGACCAGAGGCTTGGTGTTCGCCTTTGCTTCCTCCTCCAGCGACTTGCCCACGCTGTCGATCAGATGGGTATCCGCCTTGGTCCACTTGTTGAACTTCTCGGAGAAGTTGATCGCCCAGAGCAGGAACATCACATACAGCGTGGCGCAGATCGAATCCATCACCAGCGCATACGCCATCATCGACTCCGGCACGTTGAGCGCCGCCTGGATCGCCAGCATATTTCCGCCGCCGCCCATCCAGCTTCCGCAAAGCGCGCCCAGCGCCTGCCAGCCGTCTGTTCCGATCATGTTCTTCATGATGACAAACGAGACCACAAAGCCCAGTCCGATTGAAATCGTCGCCGAGAAAAAGCCGATCAGCATCTTGGGACCGAGCCTGATGATCTTTTTCAGATCACACCGCAGCAGCATGATGAACAGCATGGCGTAGAGGATCGGGTTTTTCAGCCCGTTGTAGGCGTCGGCGGTCGCGTTCAGATCCCAGAGCTTTACCGTGCAAAACAGCATCAGCCCCAGATAAATCAGCACGATCGGCGGCGCAAATTGGAAGATGCGCTGTGCGGTCTTGCCTTTGAAGATTTTGGGGAGGCAGACCAGTACCGCCGCGATAAAGATCAGCGCGGCGATATACATAAAACCGTCTTTAATCATAAGACGTCTCTCCTTACTAAATTATTTGAGATTTGCAAGTACCCGTACAAGATATTCCCAGCAGCGCTGTACGGATCTGATGTTGAGCCGCTCGTCGGGGGTATGGACGCACTCCATGGTAGGGCCGATTGAGATCATGTCGGCGCCGTGGAGCTTTTGCGCCAGTATCCCGCACTCCAGACCGGCGTGGATCGCGCAGACCTGCGGCTTTTCGCCGTACAGCTCCTCATAGGTGGCGACCATCGTATCCCGCAGCGGGGAAACGCGCCGGTACTCCCATGCCGGATAGTCGCCGTCCAGGGTGATCGCGTCCTCGCCGAACAGGCAGGAAAGCCGCCGCATGGTTTCGGCCTTGCCGCTGTCGGTATTCGAGCGGAGCATAAAGCCGAGGGACAGCCCGCCCTCTTTCAGCGACACACTGCCGAGATTGGACGAGGTCTCGACCAGAAACGGGATCTCCGCGCTGACGGCGGAAACGCCGTTCGGCGCCAGAAGCAGCATGGAGATCAGGGCGTCGCTGTCCTCCTTGCCAAGGCACTTTGCCGGCAAGGCCGCGTCCTCAAATGAGAGAAATGCCTCCGGCTCGGTATCGGCACAGGCGGCCTTCAGCTTTCCGTCAAACGCGGCGGCAAGGCGGTCAAGCTCCGCGTTGTCGCTGACGCAGATCAGCGCCGCGGCAGTGGGCGGGATCACATTCAGCCTGCCGCCGGAGGAAATGTCGGCAACAGACAGGGACAGCTTCCGGCTTGCTTCATAAAGGAAGGACGCCAGCACCACCGCGGCATTCTTTCTGTTTTTGCCGATGTCGATACCCGAATGTCCGCCCGACAGCCCGCCGACCGTGACCACCTTGGCACAAGACGCCGGATCGGGCTTTTGGAGGGAAAACGACCGGTTGGCAAACACCCGCACCGCACCGGCGCAGCTTACCATCAGCACGCCTTCCTCCTCCGAGTCGATGTTAATCAGCCGCCGCCCTTTAAGGCGGGACGGATCCAGCGCATAGGCGCCCCGCAGCCCGACCTCCTCATCGGTGGTCAATAACGCCTCGATCGGCGGGTGGGAGATGGTCCAGTCATCGTCCAAAATCGCCAGAATATACGCCACCGCGATCCCGTCGTCCCCGCCGAGGGTCGTCCCGTCGGCATAGAGCCATTCGCCGTCGGTTTGAACGGCGACCCCTTCCAGCTCCATGTCCTTGGGGCAGTCCGGACGCTTTTCGCAGACCATGTCCAGATGTCCCTGCAGGATCACCGGCTCGCTTTTTTCATAACCGGCGGTCGCGTTTTTGAAGATCATCACATTCCCGGCGTCGTCCCGATAGGACATAAGTCCCCGTTCCTTTGCAAAGCGCAGGCAGTAGTCGGCCAGCGCCTCGGTATGTCCCGAACCGTGCGGGATCTGCGCGATCTCGCCGAAAAACCGAAACACCTTCTCCGGCCTCAAATCATCCGTTTGCATATTACACCCCCTTTTTCTCAAAACAAATAAAACTATTTTATCATATTTTGTTCATATTGTCCACCATTTTTATTCATATTTTTACAGAAAAGCCCGCCTTTTTTGCGCTTTCCGGTCTGCCGGAATAAAAACCGCCCGGCTTGCTTTTTCGGCCGGATCATGCTATACTGAATTCCGGCCGCTTCGGCGGATTTGCATACGGCTCATGAAACGGAAAAGAGGGGTTATGATGAGAAAGGATCTGAAGATCACCGAGGGGATTTTCCCGATGCCGGTGCTGATGGTCGCCACCTACAACGACGACGGCAGCGTGAATGTGATGAACGCGGCATGGGGGACGATGCAGGAGCGGGGCGTGGTGGCGCTCAACCTGACCGAGACGCACAAAACCGTGCAGAACATCAAAAAGCGGGGCGCTTTTACCGTGAGCATTGCCGACGCCGCCCATGTGAAGGAGGCGGATTATTTCGGCGTGGAATCCGGCAATAAAGTGACGGATAAGCTCGCCAAAGCGGGACTGACCGCCGAGAAAGCCCGCACGGTGGACGCGCCGGTGATCAACGAATTTCCGCTTTGTCTGGAATGTGAGTTTATCGAGTACCAGCAAAACGAATACGGCTGCGGCGTGATCGGGAAAGTGGTGAATGTGACAGCAGACGAGCGGGTGACGCCAAACGGCAAGCTGGATCTGTCGCTGGTGGACGCCATTGCGTTTGATCCCTACACCCACGGCTATTACCGGGTATCCGAACGGGTAGGCGAGGCGTTTCACGACGGTCTTGCACTGAAATAAACATTCTCAAACAGAAAACAGCGATAAACCCCGTGGCAGGATTTCATTCCTGCTGCGGGGTTCATCATCTCTCTATGAGTTATTTTGCAAGATAGACAAGCTCGATTCCT
>CANQKG010000081.1 GCA_947624425.1 uncultured Clostridia bacterium
CAATAGAGTGACCAGCAGTACGACCCCCAGCAGGATAAAAAGCAGTCGTTTGTTTTTTCCAAGATAGATCAAAAGCCGCTTTGCGGTACCTTTTACATTCTGCGCTTTTTCGACCGTCACCGCACCGGGAGGGCCGCCGCGGCGACCCGGGCCGATCGGTACACGGGGCGGATTGGTATCAGCCATTTTCAGCCACCTCCTCCCGCATCTGCGAGTCATAGATGTCACGGTAAATATCGCTTGTTTTTATGAGCTCGTCATGGGTGCCGGCAGCGGCGATCTCGCCGTTTTCCAGCACTAAGATCCGGTCGGCGTGCCGGATGCTGGCGATCCGCTGGGCGACCATCAGGATCGTCACATTCTTCATTTCCTCCCGCAGTGCGGCGCGCAGCTTTGCCTCGGTGCCGAGATCGAGTGCCGAGGTCGCATCGTCAAATATCAGGATATCCGGTTTTTTGAGGATCGCACGGGCAATCGCCAGCCGCTGCTTCTGCCCGCCCGAAAGGGAAGCGCCCTTTTCCGAGATAACCGAATCGTATCCGCCGTGAAAACTCAAAATAAACTCGTCCGCCTGGGCGATCTGCGCGGCATGGCGGATCTCTTCATCGGTCGCATTCTCGTTTCCCCACAGGAGGTTTTCCCGCACGGTACCCGAAAACAGCTCGCTTTTCTGGAGCACAAATCCGATGTGGCTCCGCAGACTTTCCAGCGTATAGGAGCGGACGTCCGCACCGTCTAGGGTGATACTGCCGGTGTTGACGTCGTAAAAGCGGGGGATCAGCTGCAGCAGCGAGGTCTTGCCCGAGCCGGTCGCGCCGAGTATTGCAACCGTTTCGCCCGGTTTGACCGTGAAGCTGATATTTTGTAAAACGGGGCGGTTTTGAAAACCGGGGTAGTGGAAGGAGACGTCGCGAAATTCTATGACGCCCCGTCCCGAGGCAAGCTGCCTTTCGCCGCTGCGGATGACCGGGTCGGTGTTCAGCACCTCCCGGATGCGGGAAGCGGATGCGTAGGCGCGGGTGAAGTTCTGGAACATCATCCCGACCATCATCATCGACATCAAAATCTGGGTGATATAGGTGATCGCCGCCATCACCTGCCCGACCTGCATCTGCCTTGCCTCGGTCTGAAAGCCGCCGATCAAAATGATCGCGATCACCGAGATGTTCATCACGACCATTAAAATGGGGTTTAAGGTCGCCATCAGCTTTTGTACTTTCAAATTGGTGTCGGTCAGTTCCAGATTTGCTTTGCGAAACCGGCTCGTTTCATAATCCTCCCGCACATAGGCCTTGACCACCCGCGCGCCGGTCACGTTTTCCTGCACGACCGAGTTGACCCGATCCAGTCTGGTCTGCACCAGCAGGTAAAGCGGGCTTGCTTTCCATAAAAGCAGTATGATCAGCAGGATCTGGATCGGCAGGGAGCAGACCAGCACCAGCCCGAACCGCACATTGAGGCTCAGCATCATCACAATCCCGCCGAAAAACTGGAAGAGGGTGCGCACCATGCCGCGGATAACGGTGTTGGACATTTCCTGTACCGCCGTGATGTCGTTGGTCAGCCTTGTGACCAGCGAACCGGTGGTGAACCGGTCGGTCTGCTCAAAGGAAAGCTGCATCACCTTGTGAAAGGCGGCGTCCCGCAGATCTTTTCCGAAGCTTTGGGAAGCAATGCTGCCGACTACGCCCGCCGAGGCGCCGCCCAGCCCGCCGATCAGGGCAAGTCCCAGCATCAGCAGCCCGGTGCGGATCACCAGCGGAAGATTGTAGGCAAGCACTCCGTCGTCCACGATTTTTGACATCAGCATTGGCTGAAACAGCTCCGCCATGATCTCGACCACCATGCAAAGCGGCACCAGGATAAACAGCTTCCGGTAGGGCTTGATAAACTGTATCAGCTTCATTCTTTCACCCTTTCCGGCACACCGAGCGCCGTTTTCATCTTGATCAAAAGCCGGCAGAGCTCGGCGCGATCCGCATCGTCCAGCGCGGATTCGATTTTCTGCTCGTTGCGGCGGATCAACCGCCGAACGGCTTGATCCAGCGTCCGCCCTTCATCGGTCAGCGAGATGAGGATCTCCCGCTTGTCATCTGGATTTTGGGTGCGGGTGATCAGTCCGCGCTCCTCCATGCTCCGCAGCGTGACGCTGATGGTGGGCGCACGGAGACCCGTTTCCCGTACCAGAAAGTACTGGCTGACCCCGTCGTTGCGGGAGAGGATGGGGAGCAGGCGGCGGTAGGAGTGCCGCATCCCGAGCGGATCGGCTTCCTTTCGCACCTCTTTTTCAAAATACCGCGCAAGGTCTAGAATCAGCTTGGAGGTATTCTGCTCTTTCATCGAAAAGCCCCTTTCGTCAAAATAATTAGTTAGCTATCTAACTAATTATACCACCCATGGTCGGATTTGTCAAATAAAAAAACGGAAGAGAAAATCTCTTCCGTTAGGATGCCGATAAAGGCAAAGCGCCGTCTTTGTCAGAACCGCCCTTGCTCACCGGGCGTGTTTCTCACAGATATTTTCCGAACAGCCTTTTGATCTCGCTCGGCGGCGGCGATAAAAGCCGCTTGGATTGGAGCAAAAGCGCAGGATTTTGTTTCAGCCACTCGATCTGTTCGCTTTGGCACCGCTTTTGCAGGAGAGAAAAGGCCTCCCTCATCAGGGGCGGGCGTTTTTCTATGCTGTGGGTGTCGCTGGCAATCAGATGTACCAGCCCGTGGCGGACGGCGGCGGCGGTGAAGGCAAGCGTTCTTCTGTGATAAAGGACGGCGCTGGCATTCACATGGCAATAGCAGCCCTGCTCCACCCATTGGCAGAGCAGCCGCGGACTGTCAAGCAGATAGGGGTACCGGTCGATATGTGCGATCAAAATGGTGTAGCCTTTGGTACCCATTTGGAACAAAAACCGCTCAAAGCCCGCCGGATAGGCGTTTGGGAGAAGCTCGATCAGCAGGGTTTTCGTACCCGCATAACAAAGCTTGGAGAGATCCATATCGGTCAGCGCCGAGGAATACAGGATCTCCGCCGCCGGGATCAGCTTGACCGGCAGGTTTTCTTCCCGCACGGCCTGCTGCAGCTGAAGAAAGGCGCGGTCACGCCGCTCGACGTAATGATCGACCGTGTCCCAGTCGGTACAGAAATGGGAGGTCAGCGCAACGGCGTCAATCCCGCTTGCGATCTCCCGTTTCAATAGCGTAATGGAATCTGCGATTGTTTTTGCACCGTCATCCATGCCGTGGAGGATGTGCGTATGCAGATCGGCGGTCATGACGGTTTTTTCTGATTATCGTAGGAATCGTAGTCGTAATGGTAAGCCCCGCCCTTGTAGGAGCCTTTTCTGTAATAACCGCCGCTCGATTTTCCTGCGACATATTGGGTCAGAACCGCGCCCACCAGATTGGCGTCAACGGCTTGCAGCGCCTCTATTGCGGCACGGGTCTCGTTCACGGCGGCGTAATTCTGCTTTACCACCATCAGAACCGCATCGCTCCACTGGCTGAGGATCACAGCGTCGGTCACGATGTTGACCGGCGCGGAGTCGATGATCACATAATCATAGCTTTCCCGCAGCTTTTCCAACAGATTTTTCATCTGCTGCGAGCTTAATAACTCGGTCGGATTGGGAGGAGTGGTGCCCGCCAGCATCAAGTCGATCCCGATGCCGGGATGACGGCCGATGCATTCGGCAGGGGAGGCAAGGCCGCTGAGTACCGAGGAAAGGCCGTAGTTGTTCTGCGCGGCAATATGCAGGTACTCGTGAATGATCGGCTTTCTCATATCCGCCTCGATCAGGATCACTTTCTTGCCGTCCTGTGCCAGCGAAATGCAGAGATTCAGCACGGTGGAGGATTTGCCTTCACCGGGGATCGCACTGGTCAGCAAAATGGTCTTGTACTGATTGTTGAACGAGATAAACTTCAAATTGGTGCGGAGACTGTTGAAAGCCTCGCGGAAAGCGAAAGGGGCGTTGTCATCGAGCAGCGTAAAGTCTTTTACATCGTGGAGCCGTTTGCTCTTCTTGTTCGAGATCGCCATTATTTACCCCTCCCCGCATTGCTTTTGTGACTGCTGTGTTTACTGCTTTTGCCGCTGTGGCCGTAATAGCCGTACCCGTAGCCGTACTTCCCGTCGTAGCTGCCGCCGCGCTTGGAAAGCTCATTCGCTTCGGGAATCACGCCCAGCGCCGGCAGACCCAGCCGACTTGTGATATCTTCCGCTTCTTTTATGGTATTATCCATCATCTGACGCAGGAAGAAGAAGACGAAGCAAAGCACCACGCCGATCAGCGCGGCGATCACCGCGTTACGCGGGATGCTGGGCGAAACGGGTTTGCCGTTGAACTGGGGCTGTGAGATCACCTTGCAGGAGCTTGCCTCGATCGCGTCCACAATGCGGGGCGGCGCAAGCTCGATGATCGCTTCGGCAATCTGTTTGGCGTGGTTGGGGTCAAGGTCGGTAACGGTGATCTTCATGACCGGCGTATTTTCCACCGGCGTGACCGCGATGGATTCCACCAGCTTGTCCGGATCCAGATCGTACCCGTACTGACTGTTTACCTTCTCGCAAACCGGCGCGAGAACCTGTTCGCTTTTGATGACCTGTGCATAAACGTCGACCAGCATGGTAGACGCGTTGATCTCGGTATAGGTGATATCGGAATCATTGTTGTCCCGCACGGTCGAATTGACGATCATGGTGGCGGAGCTTTGGTATTTGGGCGAGATCAGAAAATAGGAAACGGCGCTGCCTGCTGCCGCAAAAACAACGGCCGCTGCCAAGAGATAGACCCACACTTTTCTCAGCAGTGTGAATATGCTGTTCAGATCGATTTCTTCGTTCATACGCAATCCCCTGTTACATCATTAGAATTCGGTACTCATGCATGGGCATGGTAATCTGCCGAAATTGCACATTACCAAGTCAGTATACCATAACACGGCAAGGTTGTCTAGCCCAAAAAAGAGAAATTTGCAAAAATATGACAATCGGTCAAGAAAGGCCGCTGGACAGATTGAACGAATAAAAACGGAAAAATCCGACCGATTCTGTCATAACGGTAAAAAATGAAAAAACGGGGTAGGAAATGGAGGAAAAAGGGTATATACTGATGGGTAGACGATATCGACTCGGAGGTCTGAGCATGGTTAGGGAAGATTTGCGGAATATTGCGATCATCGCGCACGTCGATCACGGAAAAACCACATTGGTGGACGAGATGCTCAAGCAAAGCGGCGCCTTCCGTGAGAATCAGGAGGTCGCCGAACGGGTGATGGATTCGGGCGATCTGGAGCGGGAACGCGGTATTACGATTTTGTCCAAAAACACAGCCGTTCATTACAAAGGCGTGAAAATCAATGTGATCGACACGCCGGGACATGCCGATTTCGGCGGCGAAGTGGAACGGGTGCTGAAGATGGTAAACGGCGTGGTGCTGCTGGTGGACGCGGCGGAGGGCCCCATGCCGCAGACCCGCTTTGTGCTGCCAAAGGCGCTGGAGCTGGGACACCGGGTCATCGTGGTGATCAATAAGATCGACCGTCCCGACGCCCGCTTGGGAGAGATCGAGGACGAGGTGCTGGAGCTGCTGCTCGATCTGGACGCCAATGAGGAGCAGCTGGAAAGTCCGATGATCTATTGTTCGGGCAGAGAGGGGATCGCCTCCCGCGATCCCAAGGTCAAAGGAACCGATCTCACGCCGCTGTTTGACACCATTTTGGATTATATTCCGGCGCCGGAGGGGGACGAAACGGGTCCGCTTCAGATGCTGGTTTCTTCGATCGATTATAACGATTATGTCGGGCGCATCGCGATCGGCCGCGTGGAGCGGGGCGTGATCCGGCAAAATCAGGAGGTCGTTGTGACCGATTACCACCAAAGCCGTCCTGCTTATAAAGGCAAGGTGGTCAGTATGTATCAGATCGAGGGTCTGCAGCGCACTCCTGCCGAGGAAGCGCGGGTGGGGGATATCGTCTGCGTGTCCGGCATTGCGGATATCACCATCGGCGACACCGTCTGCGATCCCGAGCATCCCGAGCCGCTTCCCTTCGTGCGGATCAGCGAGCCGACGGTGGAGATGACCTTCCGGGTGAACGACAGTCCCTTTGCCGGTCAGGACGGGAAGTTTGTCACATCCCGTCAGATCCGGGACAGGCTGGAACGGGAGCTTTTGAAGGACGTTTCCCTCCGGCTCGAGGCGAAAGATGGCGCGGACGCCTTTCAGGTCAGCGGGCGGGGAGAAATGCACCTGTCCATTTTGATCGAAACGATGCGCCGGGAGGGGTATGAGTTTTCGGTCAGCACACCCCGCGTGCTGTATAAAACGATCGACGGGGTCAAATGCGAACCGGTGGAGCGGCTTGTCATCGACGTGCCGGAGGAGTGCGTCGGTTCGGTCATGGAGAAAATGGGCGGAAGGAAAGCGGAACTCGTCCAAATGGATCCGCAGGGCTCCCGCATGAGAATGGAGTTTTTGATCCCGTCCCGCGGGCTGTTCGGGTACCGCAGCGAGTTTCTGA
>CANQKG010000082.1 GCA_947624425.1 uncultured Clostridia bacterium
ACCCCTCCTGGCCGGTCTGCTCCCCCTCGGCCTCGATGATCTGGGGGTTTATCAGCTCGATTATCTGCTCCTCCTCGGACAGGCCCTCCCGGTTCGTGTCCATCACCAGCACGGCGCGCGTTCTGCGCCCGTAGGTGGCGTCGATCAGCTCGCCCCGCTCCCGCGCTTCCTGTATGATCCGTTTGATCGGCGCGGACTCGGGCGAGACCATGGCGATCAGCCTGCCGACCGAAACCATGTTGCCAAATCCTATGTTGATCAGCTTCATCTCATTCACCTACTCGATATTCTGGATCTGTTCCCGTATTTTTTCCACAACGGATTTTCCTTCCACCACAAGCTGCGCGGCAAGCACGTCCTGCGCCTTGGAGCCGATGGTGTTGAGCTCACGGTTTACCTCCTGGGTGAGAAAATCGAGCTTCCTTCCCACCGGTTCCGCCGCCCGAAGCAAAGCGCGATACTGCGCTAAGTGAGAGCGCAGACGGGTCGTTTCCTCATCGACCGCGATCCGGTCGGCAAAGATCGCCGCCTCGGTCAGCAGGCGTCCCTCGTCAATCTGTCTGTCCGCCAGCACCTCCTGCATCTTCGCGGCAAGCCGCTGCCGATACCGATCCACCGTCTGCGGGGAAAGCGCTTCCACCTGCCCGACCAGCGTTTCGATCTCATCCAGCTTTTTGAGAATATCCGTTTGCAGCCGTTCTCCCTCGGTGCGGCGCATGGCGGCAAACTCCGCCGCCGCTTCCTCCGCCACGGGAAGCACCAGAGATAAAATCAGCCCGGCGTCCTCCTGCTCCTTTTCAAGCTGGAACAGTTCGGGCAGCCGAAGCAGATCCCGCAAGGTGAGATCGTCGATAAGCCCGAGCGGTTTTGCCGCCGCGCGCAGCTGCGTTAAATACTGCTCTGCCAGCGGACGCTGAAGCTGCGCCACCATATTCTCACCCGCAGGCGGAACCACCGTGACGACTGCCTCTACCTTGCCGCGAGCGGCGACCTTCCCGACCGTTTCTTTCAGCGGAACCTCCAAAAAGCCCATATTCCGAGGCAGTCTGGCAGAAAACTCAAAATACCGGTGGTTGACCGATTTATATTCCACCGAGATACGGTACCCGTCCACCGTGTTCTGCGCCCTGCCGTACCCTGTCATGCTCTGCATGGCACATCTCCTTCCTGTTTTCTCCAGTATACCGCATTTACTAAGGCAAGGGCAAGGTTTTATTCACATTCTATTCATATTTGTCACAAAAAATTTACAGCACCCGCCGGTCACGGGGCGGGTGCTACCGTTTTTCGATTTCTCCGAGCAAGGCGTTTCGTTCATTCGGCAGTCTGCCGTCAAGCACCAGTTGAAGAAGGTGTTCCAAGCATCTGCCGATCTCCCTGCCCTCGGTGATGCCGGCTGCAATCAGGTCATTTCCGTTTACCGCCAAGTCCTCCCGCTTCAAGCAGGGTGCTTTTGCCAGAACCTGCTCCAGTGCCGCCAGATAGACCTCCCGACGGCAGTACGCTTCCTTTGCATGAACCGTTGCCATGCCGTCCGCACCGATCAGATCGACCAATGCCCGGAGGTTTTCTTCCCCGTACCGGTTGAGCGCGCGGCGAACAGCGGCAGGCTCCATGGAGAGCTGATCCATATGGTGCAAAATCAAAAAGCAGACCGTTTCGGCGGTTTTGCGATCCGAGTGAAAGCGCTCCAATTCCTGCCGGGCAATCTCTGCGCCGACGGTATGGTGTCCGTAAAAATGCCCGGCTCCGTTTTCATCGACTGTAAAGGTATCTGGCTTGCCGACATCGTGAAGCAGTGCCGCCAGCCGCAATGCGGGTATGGGCGGCGTTTGTTCCAAGGTGAGCAGCGTATGCTCCCAGACATCCAGACTGTGATGAGGGCTTTTTTGGTCAAAGCCCATCAGCCTGCCGAGCGGCGGAAACAATTCTGTCGCGGCGTCGGGAAATGCGTAAAGCACTTCTGCCGCTTTTTTGCCGCAAAGCAGGGTGATCCATTCCCGCCAAAGACGTTGAGGTGCGACAAACCGCAGATCCGAAAGGCGGTCATGCACCGCCTTCGCTGTCAAAGGCTCCACCGAAAAACCGAGGCAGGCGGCAAAGCGCAGAGCGCGCAGAACCCGCAGTGCGTCCTCCGAAAACCGGTGTTCCGGCTCCCCTACCGTGCGGATGATACCCGCTTTCAGATCGCTTAGCCCGCCAAAGCGGTCGATCAGCCCCTCTTTCGGGTGGTACGCCATGGCATTGACCGTAAAATCCCGCCGCGCCAGATCCTCCTCCAGAGAGGTGGTAAAGGATACCGCATCGGGGCGGCGGTGATCGGCGTAACCACCCTCGGTGCGAAAGGTCGTCACCTCGACCGGCAGGTCATCGAGCACCACCGTGACTGTGCCGTGGCGAATACCGGTATTGATACAAACGGGAAAAACCGCCGCAACCTCATCGGGTGCGGCGGAGGTGGTGACATCCCAGTCACGCGGGTGTTGTTCCATCAGGCTGTCCCGGACGCAGCCGCCCACCGCGTAAGCGGCAAAGCCCATTTCGTTGAGACGCCCGATGAGGTCTTCTATCTGCTTTGGCAGTGGGATCATTTCTTCCCCACCTTTCGCTTGCTGCCCTCTTCGTCCACAAGATAGGTGTGATCCAAAAGCTGCCGCAGCCCCTTTTTATATTCGTCGATATAGGTGCGGCGGAGCAGAGCCTGCTCCTCTTTTTCGGCGGGCGTCAATCCCTCGGCACGGGATTTGCGGGAAAGCGCGCCGATCCTGTCCAGCTGTGCTTTGGTCATCGTCCTTCACTCCCCGATCGCCGCCCAGTTGATCGGCGTTTCTCCCTGTGACATGAGCCAATCGTTCACCCGTGAAAAATGGCGGCACCCGAAAAATCCGGCATAGGCAGACAGCGGGCTGGGGTGTGCCGCCTGCAGCACCAGATGCTGCGGCGCGGTGATCAGCGACGCCTTTGACCTTGCGTTGCCGCCCCAGAGCAAAAACGCCATCGGCTTTTCCCGCGCATTGCACAGCGAGATCACGTGATCGGTAAAGGTACGCCAGCCGATCTCCTTATGGCTGTTTGCCTGTCCCTCCCGCACCGTCAGCACGGTGTTGAGCAATAATACGCCCTGCTTTGCCCATCCGGTCAGATCGCCGCTTTGCGGGATCGGCATACCGATATCCGCCTGCAATTCCTTAAAGATATTGCAAAGCGAGGGAGGCGGCGGTGTGGGCGGCTTGACCGAAAAGCACAGCCCGTGCGCCTGTCCCGCGCCGTGATAGGGATC
Source organism: uncultured Clostridia bacterium (assembly GCA_947624425.1). Lineage (GTDB taxonomy): Bacteria > Bacillota > Clostridia > Oscillospirales > Ruminococcaceae > CANQKG01. The sequence continues at coordinate 3,281 of CANQKG010000082.1, forward strand.
CTGCCCGAGGATCACCACCTTGATCGCGGGATAATCGGTGTACCGCAGCGCGTTAAAGATATCGTACATATCGGGATAGATCGTGCGGGTACGGTACTCCTGCGCCAGAATACGGCGAAGCCTTTGATAATAGGACTGCTTGAATTCGTCCGCCAGCAGCCTGTCCCAACTATTGCCGAGCGTTACCATCGTTTTGCTCCGTATCGCGCAGCAGCGTTTCCATAATGAGATACTTCGGGCGGCGTTTGGTCTCGCTGTAAATCTTGCCGATATACTCCCCGATCACGCCGAGGCAGAAAAGCTGAATGCCGCCGATCATCCAGATCGAGAACAAAAGCGAGGTCCAGCCCGGTACCGTGGCGCCGAGAAGCTTTTCCACCAATCCCCAGACGAGAATGACAAGGCTTACCAAGAACAGCAGCAGACCGAGTACCAAAATCATACGGATCGGCTTAATGCTGAAAGAGGTGATCCCGTCGAACGCAAAAGAGAGCATCTTTTTTAAGGGATACTTGGACTCGCCGGCGAACCGCTCCCCCCGCTCATAGGTGACGGTGGCGGAAGGATAGCCGATCAGCGGCACGATCCCCCGCAAAAAGAGGTTTACCTCGTCAAATTCCTCCAGCCCTTCCAGTGCGCGGCGGCTCATCAGCCGGTAATCCGCATGATTGAAGACGATCTCCACCCCGAGCAAGTGCATGAATTTATAAAAGCCCTCGGCGGTAAAACGCTTGAAAAAGGTATCCTTTTTCCGGCTGCTCCGCACGCCGTATACAATGTCGTTCCCCTCGCGATAGGCTGCGATCATGTTGTCGATCGCGTGGATATCGTCCTGCAGATCGGCGTCCATCGAGATCACGATGTCGGCGTGCTCCTTGGCGGTCATCAGCCCGGCCAGCAGGGCGTTCTGATGCCCGCGGTTGCGGGTGAGGTTCACCCCGGCAAAGATCGGATCGGCCTGATACAGTTTGGAGATGATCTCCCATGTTTTATCCTTCGAGCCGTCGTTGACAAACATGACCCGGCTGCGCGGAGAGACAGTACCGCTTTGGATCAGCGTCTGCATCTTTTCATACAGACGAAGCGCAGTTTCCTTCAAAACCGCTTCCTCGTTATAGCAGGGGATCACAAGATAAAGAATCTCTGCCATTCTGACAGTCCTTTCCGTTTACAGATACCAGCCGCGGATCAATTTTGCGACCCGCTCCGCGACGTCATCCCCGAGGGGCAGACGCTCGGCATGGCTTTTATCGCGGGTCTTGACCTCGATCTCATTTTCCTTGAGATTTTTGGGGCTTACGATCACTCTGGCGGGTACGCCGAGCAGATCGGCGTCGGCAAACTGAATGCCTGCCGAAACATCGCGGTCGTCCAGCATCACAGAAAAGCCCGCTTTTTGGAGCTTATCATAAAGCTCCTCTGCCATGCGCCGCACCGCCTCATCGCTGTACCGGATCGCGCAGATATGTACCTGCCACGGTGCGATGGCATAGGGCCAGATGGGGCCGTAATCATCGTGGGACGCTTCGATAACAGAGGCAAGCAGACGCCCCACGCCGATCCCGTAGCAGCCCATGATCGGGGTCTTGCTCTTGCCGTCCTTATCCACATAGGTCATCTTCATGGCGGCGGTGTATTTGGCGCCGAGCTGGAAGATGTTGCCTACCTCGATCCCGTTTTTGAGATCGATATGCGCTTTGCCGCAGACCGGGCAGAGCATATCCTCATTCACCTTGGCAACGTCCGCATACTCTTTGACCGGCAGCGTGGTCATATCCACGCCTTTTATATGGACGTCCTGCCGATTGGCGCCCGCCAGCATATTCCGCTCGCCTTCCAGCGAGCGGTCGAAATAGACCTCCACTTTATCATAGGGGAAGCCGACAGGTCCGATATAGCCGTAGGCAAGTCCGTCCTCCTCGCTCCCGACTCTCGGCAGCAGCTCGGTACCGGCAAGCCGCCGAGCCTTTGCCTCGTTGACCTCCAGATCTCCCCGCAGGAAGAACACCACCGGCTTGCCGTTATCCTCACGGGTAAAGACCACCGACTTGATCATACGGGAAAGCGGCAGGTCAAAGAATTTCTGCAAGCCCTCCATATCCTCGATCCCGGGGGTCGGCGCCTCCTCGGCAGGCTGTGTGCCGACATCGGGATTAGAAGCCAAAATCCCGGTCGCGACCTCCATATTGGCACGATAGCCGCATTCCGGGCAGAGACAGATGGTGTCTTCCCCGTCGTCACACAAAAGCATGAACTCATGGGCAACACTGCCGCCCATCATGCCGGTATCCGATTTGACGTCGATCACCTCGGGCAGACCGACCCGATCAAAGATGCGGCGGTACGCCTGCAGGCAGATATGATAATACCGGTCGAGGTCCTCCTGATCGGTGTGGAAGGAATAGGCGTCCTTCATGGTAAATTCACGCACCCGTATCAGTCCGCCGCGGGAACGCGCCTCGTCCCGAAACTTGGTCTGGATCTGATAGATCATGAACGGGTATTTGAGATAGGAGCGCGCTTCGGTGCGGGCTAAATGCACCGCCGCCTCCTCATGGGTCATGCCGAGCAGCATACGGTGACCGGTGCGGTCGGTAAAGCGGAGCAGCTCGCTCCCCACGCTTTCATACCTGCCCGATTCCTCCCACAGCTCACCCGGCAGCACGACCGGGAACAGCACCTCCTGTCCGCCGATCGCGTCCATTTCCTCCCGAATGATCTGCTCGATCTTATCCGCGATCCGCTTGGCAGGCGGAAGCAGGGTATAAATACCGCCCGCTACCTGACGGATATAACCGCCCTTGAGCAGAAAACCGTGACTTTTGAGCGTTGCCTCAGAGGGCCACTCCTTATAATGATCTCCCAACAGATGACTGATACGCAATGGGTACACCTCTCTTTTGCAGTTTTATGCGATTTTTAGTATACAAAAGTATAAACAAAAAGTCAAATCAGCGGAGGGTGACAACGGTCACGCCCGCTTCTCCCTCTCCATAAACGCCAAGCCGGTAATCCCGCACATGGGGATGCCCCTTCAAATGCCCCTGCACCGCTTTTCGCAGTACGCCGGTTCCTTTGCCGTGGATCACCGTGACCTGCGTGACGCCGGAAAGCACTGCGCTGTCGAGAAAACGGTCGAGATCCAGCAGCGCTTCCTCGGCGGT
>CANQKG010000083.1 GCA_947624425.1 uncultured Clostridia bacterium
GGTGCCCTAAAAGACGATACCATACAGGGAATTTCTTTTCTGAAAGCAAATGGGTCATATCAATTGACATCGCAGATTTCCCACCAAAACCCGCCGGGCGGAAAAGCGGCAAATTGGAGGAAGATGATAGAATTATCTTGCAATTCTCAAAAAAATCTTGTAATTTTGAAATAGATGTGCTATCATACCACTATACAAGCAGGGAGGCGATCAAGTGGCTGTCAGTTATCACAAGCTTTGGAAAATGCTGATAGATAAAAATCTGAACAAGACCGAGCTGACCCGTCTTGCGGGGATCAGCACAAACGCCATGGCAAAGCTCGGACGGAACGAGGACGTTCGGGTAAAAACGCTGGAAAAGCTGTGTACGACTCTTGACTGCAATTTAGATGACATTGTGGAGTTCATACCGGAAGAAAAAGCAAAGAAAGGGGATTGACCGTGTTATACGATCCTGCATTTTATGTTCATGAGCTGGACAAAAGAGCGCTGGACGCCATGAATGCTTTTCCGAAATTTGTAAAGCTAAAGGAAGCCTATATTGCCAATGTAGACGAAAAGGCAGTAAAAATCGAGCTTCTTTCTAAAACCATTCGGATCACCGACAAGCAGTTTTCGAAAATATATGAGCTTCTGCCGCCGATCTGCGATAAGCTGGGGATCGCCGTACCGGAAATTTACTATGAGAAATCCAGGCAGATGAACGCCTATACCGTCGGCTCCGTCAATCCTCTGATCTGCGTTACATCGAGATTGGTAAACGAGCTGCCGCCGGAGCTGGTCGGCACTGTGTTGGCGCATGAGTGCGGTCATATTGCCTGCAAGCATTACCTGTATCACGCCATGGCATCCCAGCTGAAAGACGGGATTGAGAACAGCCCGTTATCCCTGATACCGGCAATTCGCAGATATGTAACGCCTACTCTCGTGAGCGCACTTCACTTTTGGTATCGCTGCAGTGAGCTGTCTGCCGACAGAGCGGCGGTTCTCTGTGACGGGGATGCGGAGCATACCGTTGACCTTTTACTAAAGTTAAACGGGTACAAAAATATCAACCGTGAGGAGTTCCTGCGGCAGGCGGTGGATCTAAACGCCTATGTAAACGATTCCAAATCCAATAAGCTGATGGAGCTGATACTGGTACAGGACGAAACGCATCCGCTTCTTGCCACAAGAGCTTACGAGTGTTACGAATGGGCTAAATCCGAGCGATTTTCCGAACTGATGAACGGCACCTGTACCTTCGCACAGCAGAAACCGGAGCAGGAGGAGGTCATCTCCGCCGAGCTTTCGGCCGGCGAATCCGGGCAGCCGACCGATGTGGACGAATTAAACGCCGAGCTGGAGAGAGTGAACGCCGATCTGGAACGGTATGTTGCCAAAGCGGATCAAGCGGATTACGCCTTTGCCGTTTTCAGCGGTCTGATGGCAGGAGCGATCGACAGCATTTTTGTGGGCGAATTCGATTTGGAGAAAGCAGATCAGTGGGGAAATGACAAAGCGAACGCCTTTGTGAAGAAGGTCGCCGAAACGCAGGGCTATCGTGGAACTACGACCGCCGGAGCAATCAGCAAGCTTGAAAGCTCTTTCGAGGTTGCGCAGGATAATGTCTGGAAAGGCGCGGCTATCGGCGTTGCTGCCAAAAACCATCATTTGGCGGATCTTGCCCATCATCCTACACCGCTCGGACTTGTTTCTGCAATGATGGTGCAATTTTTGAGAATCGGAACCTTTGTCAATCGTGACGGTGAGTGGCATTTTTTGCCGGTGAAGACTTCGGCAAAAGATATGGTAGAAATTTTGGCGCCGGCAGCGATCACCGGTATTCTGAATTGGCTTGCGGCACTGGCGGAGAACAAGTATGAAAGCAGTCGGGAAACGGAAATTCCGAAATCGCTTCACCGGTTGCTTCATCTTGCGGCTTCCACTCCCATGCTGGTTGAAGTGGCAAAATGTGCGGATCGTTGGTTGGGGCATTTGGTCAGCGATATGGACGGTTCTAAAAAAACGCCCGGAGCGGGCATGGGGATTCCCGGTGTGTTTATTTCTCTGCTTTATGAGCTTTCGGCATTGCCCATCCTGAAAAACACCGACTTGCCGAGGTTTGTAGATCAACTCTACGAGAGGCAAAAAATCGATCTGCGTCATGAAATCCCGCTTTACAAGGCTGCCGGAAAGCAACTGATCCCCGTTGCTTTTAATGAGATTTTAGTTCGGCTGGGCTACTTTTTAACACATTTTTTAGAAGAAATTGTCACCCAGGAGAAAATGGACGATATACGGTGGAATCGGGTGATTCCCTTTCACAACCGAACGGTCGATCGTATGCTGACCGTCTCGACCATGACCTTCTCGTTTGCCGATACTGCCGATGCCGCTATCCGCGCCGCCGTGGAATCCGGTGCGAATTGGGTTTTGTTTTCGGGCAGATTTGTCACCCGGTTTAATTATGTCGGGGCCGGCAGGGCGGCGGTGGCGATCGTAAAGGAGATTTCCGCCGAACGGAAGGAAACACAGTTCATCCATGAAAAAATGATCCTGTCCGAAAAAAAGGCGGCGCTTTTCCTCGGCGACCTGCAAACATTCAAAGCACGGCTGGAGGAAAAGGTCACAAACTATCTTGCGGAGGATATTTCCGCCTTTCTGGCAGGATTTGACGAGATCGGGCAGGGACTTGCCGCGGGCGATTCCGATCTGGTCATCCACGGGAATATCCGGATCTGGAAGGTACTCGGCAGAGAGCCGCAGTTTACAGATCAAAAGGAATTCGATGAGCTGATGGAATCGGAGCTGCCGCTCAAATTATAGAAAGGGGAGGCTCATATGCCGAAAAAGGATTTCGGGAAAGAGGTGCGGGATTCCCTGCAGGACAAGGTGAATGCCGTTCGTCAAAAGGTCGGCCATATCGATGCCGCCGAGGTCAAGGAGAATATCCGCGGTGCCTTTGAAACGGTAAAGGATAAGGTCGCCGAGACCGGCGGCAAGGCAAACGCGCAGATGAAAAAATGGCTGCAAAAGGAGGAAGCCCCGCAGGAGCGTCCCGATGGCGTTTCCGTCCAAAATGCGCTGAAAATCATCTATTATCTGATGGCGGCGGACGGCGAAATTTTTCACGGTGAGGAGGAAAAGTTCGACGCGATCGGCAAGGAGCTTGATCCCGACTTCGCACAGACCAAAACGGCTGTTGTGGACGAGTGCAAAGCAAGGCTCTCGCTTGGGGCAGAGACCTATGGGGACGTTCTGCGCGCAGGCGTCGATTATGCGCTCTCTTCTGCCGACCAAACCGAAGACACGTTCATTTCGCCGAAGCTGCTGGTGTGGGATCTGCTGACGGTCGCCTACAGCGACGAGAACTGCGATGAGGCGGAGCAGAGCCTGATCGATCATGCGGCAAAACGGCTCAAGGTGGACAAAGCGATCTATTTGGAACTGCAAAGCAGTATTCTCTCGATGCTGGACCTGGAAAAAGAACTTGCCTGGATCAAAACCACCGATCGCCCTTATCTGACCATCGAAGCACATGTCAATGAGATCAATAAGCGAAAAACGGCGATCATGGAAAGCGTTGCTGCGCTGATTGCGTTATAGGAGGGAAAAGTATGCCGCTGCCTGTTTTGTTTATCGGGATCGGAGTTGCCGCCGCAACGGGCGGACTGGGGATCGGAAAGGGTGTCAAAGCCGGTGTGGATTTTCATGCGGCGAAGGACGCCAATCAATCCGCCAATGATTTGATCGAGGTCTCTACCGCCCGGATCAATGCCGAACGGCTTGCCTGCGGGACTGCGCTTAGTAATTTGGGAGAGGAAAAGCTGTTTGTCCTCAACCACACGATCGATGAATTTCTGGAGACATTCACAAAGATCAAGAATGTGGATTTTGAAAATTCCGAAGGGCTGGATGAATTAAAGAAGCTGCATTTGGACGAGCATACTTTTGTGGAGCTGAAAACGATGGTCAACTTTGCCGGTTCCCTTGCGGGAGGCGCCGCCGCCGGTACGGTGGGCGGAGCTTTGGCGGCCTTCGGCGCATACGGAGCGGCGCAGGCATTGGCGTGCGCGTCCACCGGGACGGCGATCGCGTCCTTGAGCGGCGCGGCGGCGACCAATGCAACGCTTGCCTTTTTCGGCGGCGGCTCGCTGGCAGCCGGAGGACTTGGAATGGCAGGCGGCGCCGTTGTGCTGGGCGGTCTGGTCGCCGGACCGGCTTTGCTGGTCATGGGGCTTGTGGCAGGTCATGCCGCCAAAAAGGAGCTTGAACAGGCGCGCACCAATCTGGCGGAGGCGACCCAGGTTGCCGCCCAGCTGGATACGGCGTCCTTGCAGTGTGAGACCATTCGCAGAAGAACCTATATGTTCTATCATCTGCTGGCGCGTCTGGACGCTTATTTCCTCCCCCTGATCTTTCAGATGGAGGACGTCTTCCAAACGGAAGGCGACGATTACCGCAGCTACAGCGACGACGCCAAAAAGGTGATCGCCTCTGCGGCGAGTATTGCAGTGTCAATCAAATCCGTTTTGGATACCCCTCTTTTGACCGATGACGGACTGCTTACCGAGGACTCCGGCAAAACCGTGTCCGGCATAGAGGGATTTTTGAAACATATGAAAATCCATATCTGACGTCCGCCTTCTGTGTTCCCGACGTCGGCTGCGCCGGAAACCGCGCTCTGGGTGTTTCCACAAAGCAACCGAAAAGCGCTGCGCCCGGCTCCGGGTGAATAATCCCGTTATCGGCACTCGCCACAAGTGCGCATAAAAATTCCCTCCTGTAGTAGTTTCTTTCATTCTACCACAGGAGGGGCCTTTTTTCTATTGTCCGTTTTTACTGGACTTGTTCACAACCGAAAAGGGGGTTTCGGTTATTCCTCGTAATACCGCAGGGAGGCGATCACCTTGCCGAGGATCGCCACGTCCTCCGAGGCGTAAAACGGCTCCATATGGTCGTTTTCGGGAACCAGCCGAAGGCGGTTTTTCTCATGATAGACCGTTTTGATGGTCGCTTCGTCCCCGATCATGGCAACGGCGATCTCCCCGTCGCGCACATCGGGCATTTTGCGGACGATCACCACGTCGCCGTCGAGGATCCCGGCGTTTATCATGCTTTCACCCCGCACACGGAGCGCAAACATATCTTCGCCGCCGCCCCGCAGTCCCGAAAAGGTGACATACCCTTCGATCGACTCGATCGCGGTGATCGGCACGCCTGCCGCCACTCTGCCGACGATCGGCACCTGCGCCTGCCCGCCTGCGGGCAGCCGCACCGTGCGGTTGCTCCCGCTGTCCTTTTCGATATAGCCCTCCGCCGCCAGCTGGTTGAGGTGCCGGTGGACGGTGGAGGTGGATTTGATGCGGCACGCCGCCGCAATCTCTCGTACGGTCGGCGGGATATCGCCGTTTCTGCTTTGCAGGTACCGGTAAATTCTTTCAGACAGTGGATTCATAAGCGCCTCCGGTGTCAAAACATTTGTTCTTATTTTTACTATACCACACTTCGTTTCGCTTTGCAAGTCCCTATTTTGCCGTTATCCGCCCTTAAAAACAGACCGATGCGGCTGTTCGCTTTTTGGACACATTCCGCCTCTTTTGTAGAAATCGCATAATAATGGCAGAATGACCTGAAAAAATTTCAGTGAAAAACTTGCAATTTCATCTGCGATTGTGTATACTGTTACTAGCCTGTGCCGGTCACAGCATAAAGCTTTTCTGCCGAAAGTCAAAAAGGGAGGCGCAGATGCTTGATAAAAAATCACAGCATGATGTATCAGGAGATTTTGGAACAGCCGCAGGCGATTGCGCGCTGTATCGGCTATAATGAAGAAACACTGGAACAGCTTGCAAAACAGATCCGGAGCCTTGAGCCGGTCAATGTGATCATCGCGGCAAGAGGAACATCCGATCATGTGGCGCATTTTGCAAAATATCTGTTCGAGCTGTATTGCCATATTCCGGTCAGTCTGGCGGTGCCGTCGGTATTCACGGCGTATGAGGGGAACGTGAGGATGGATCACAGTCTGGTGATCGGCATCTCCCAATCCGGCATGACCGCCGATGTGCTGAAGGTCATCCGCGCCGCCCGTTCGCAGGGAGCGCTGGTGGTGGGGATCACCAATCAGGCGGATTCGATCCTTGCCAAGCAGTGCCAGTTTCATCTCTACTGCAACGCATTGGAGGAGAAAACCGGGCGCGCCACCAAAAGCTTTCTCACCCAGCTATTTCTGATCGTCCAGCTGGTACAGCGGGTCTCGGAAAGCAGCTTGCTGAAAGAGGGACTGCAATATCTGGGCGAGGTGATGCACGCGGCGTTTGCCCTGGAGGACGAGATTGACCGGCTTGCCGTGCGGTACCGGTTCATGGAGGAATGCTTTGTCCTCTCCCGCGGCGTGACCTATCCGATCGGGATGGAGGCGGCGCTCAAATTGCAGGAGGCCGCACGGG
>CANQKG010000084.1 GCA_947624425.1 uncultured Clostridia bacterium
CCGAGGCGTCGCGCGGCGGCGGGGTCACCCAAAACCTGACGATCAATGCGCCGCAGCGGCTGTCCGCCCATGAGGTGGCGCGGCAGACGCGCCTTGCAAACCGGCAGCTGGTGCTGTCGCTGGGCGGCAGATAGGAGTGACGCGATGAGCAGGATCATTACTTGTACCAATGCCTACGGCGGCAATATCCGATTTGGCGCCGGATTTACCCCGTGGCTGCTGACCGATGTAGAGGGCGTCTATCAGATGGACGCCAATGTGTCGATGAGCGACAATGCCATGAGCGACGGCGCCGCCTACTACGGCAGTGTGCTCCGCCCGCGCAATATCGTGATGACCATGGTGGACAAGCGGGACTATCAAAATGACCGGGAAATGCTGTATGACGTCTTTCGCCACGATGTCCCCGGCGTATTTGTCTACACCGAAAACGGCAGAACGCGGGAGATCGACTATGTGACCGAGAGCGTCGAGATATCGTCAACCGGACGGCTGCGGACAGCGGTGGTATCCCTCCAATGTCCGGAGCCGCGCTTTCGGGACAATTTTGACACCGAGGTGCTGCTCGCCGGTTGGCTGGGGCGGTGGGAGTTTCCTCACGCCTTTCCGCCGGAGGGCGAGGCGATCGGTGTTAGGGTCAACCAGTCCGAGACGATCCGCAACGACACGGCGGCAAACAAGATCGGCGTGACGATCCGGATGATCGCGGAGGCGGCGGTCGAAAATCCGTCCGTTACCTGTATCGAGACCGGACAAACGATCCGGGTCAATACCACCATGGAGGCCGGGGATGAGATCAAGATCACTACCGGTATCAATAACAAGCATATCTATTCGGTCAAAGGCGGGGTCGAGACGGAGATCAACGAGCTGCTTGACCCGGACAGTCGGTTTTTTATGCTCTCACGGGGCGGCAATACGCTCACCTGCACAGCCGACGAAGGGCTCCAGTATTTGACCGTGGCGGTGCTTTTCCGCTGGCTCTATCCGGGGGTGTGATATATGGAGATACGGGTCTATAACCGTGAGCTTGTCTATCAAGGCATCATTGAGGATCAAAGCAGTCTGCTGTGGCAGCGGAAATATTTTGAGCCGGGCAGCTTTGAGCTGCACCTGCCATTGACCGCACACGGGCTTGCTCTCCTGCCGCTCGGCAACCTGATCACCATACCGGACCGAGAGGACGCCGGTGTGGTGGAGGACATCGAGTGTACCGAGAGCGAGGACGGCGGCGAGATCGTGGCAAAAGGTCGGTTTTTGGCGTCCTACTTTGATCGCCGTGTGATACAGGATATCTCCATGAGCGGCGGACCGGTCTGGTGGATCATGGAGCAGCTGGCGATCACCAATGGTATCACACCGATACCGGGACTTACGACCGGCAGACAATGTACGGTCGAGGTTGACATCAGTACCCGCATTCGGCTGCAAAATGCCCTGACCGCCTTTGCAAAGCTTGCCAAGGCAGGCGGGTACGGGTATCGTATCCGCCCCGATTTTAAGGCAAAAAAGCTCTATCTTGATACCTTTGTCGGTGTGGATCGCACACTCAGCCAGACGGCAAACAGCCGGGTGATCTTTGCCGAGGATTACGGCAATCTCTATGAGACAACCTATCGGACAAACGACCAGTCCGAGGCAAATTTTGCCTATATCCTTGCCAAGGACGGCGAGACAGAGCATGAGTTTACGCTCAACCAAAATCCGGAGGCGCCGCTGACAGGGCTGGATCGCCGCGAAATATATGTGGACGCCACCGACGTCAGTCGCGAGGAAGGCATGAGCTTTGACAGCTGGCAGGCACGGGTGCTGCAAAAGGCGCGAAACACCCTCAATGCCAACGCAAAATCGGAGGCGTTTGAGGCGGATACCATGCCGGACGGCAACTTTGTTTATCGCCGGGACTACGATCTCGGCGATATTGTGACAGTACAAAAGGAGAGCTGGGGGATCGAGCGGGATCTGCGGATCACCGAAATCGAGGAATCCTACGAAAACGGCGTGATGCTTGTCACACCGACCTTCGGCACGCCGCTGCCGACCGCATTAGATTGGGGAGATTGATTATGGACACATTGGATCACGCATTTTTTTACAACTCCAACGACGGCGACCGCATCTATGACGCGGACAGCTTTTCGGAGTGGCTGCGCAAATTTTTTACCACCGGCGTTTTTACCGGCGACCTCCAGGTCACTGCCGGCGGCGGGATGACGCTTTCGGTCGGCTCCGGGTACTGCAATATCAACGGTAAGGTCAAGATGTGGCGTCAGCCGCAAAGCCTGACGATCTCGCCGCAGTCGGGGCAGTATAACCGGGTCGACAGTATTGTGATCGAGCGAAACGATCTTGAGCGTGATTTTGCCCTCAAGGTGGTACGCGGCACGTCGGCGGCAAGCCCGCGGGCGCCCGCGCCCGTCCGCTCCGGCAGCGTCTATCAAATTGTGCTGGCGCAGGTGACGGTCAAGACCGGCTCGATCGCAATTACCGCCGCCGATATCAGAGACACGCGGGCGGTCAGCAGCCTATGCGGCATTGTTGCCGGTACGGTCAAGGAGATCGACTTTGACCAGATACAGACCCAGTTTGACGCATGGTTTGACAAGTATAAATCGGACTTTGCGGCCGAATACAAAAGCTATCAGACCCAGCTGCAAGCCCTGTTGGATCAGATCACAACCAAGGGGCAGGGAGATCTGACTAAGCTGACCCAAGAGCTTACGGATTTTGTCGACACGCAGACCGCCTCCTTCGATAGTTGGTACGAGCAGATCAAAGGCCAGCTGTCCGAAGACGCGGCGGGGCGTCTGCAAAACCAGATCCTCGACCTCTATACGATTGCAAGAGACACCACCGTGGCAGAAATCGAAATACCGCCCGCCTCATGGAAAAGCACATCCGGCGAGTATGCAACGCTTGGCTATACACTGCAAGCGGATATTGCGGTACCCGGCGCGAAAGCAAATAAAATGGCAATTTGCAATGTGCTGCCGAGTGATTATAGCCGGGCGCACTCTTTCGGGCTTGCTCCGTTTGTCCAGACCGGCGACAATACCATATCATTTTTCGCAAAATCAAAGCCGGCCAGTGTGGCCATAGCCGTGAATGTCCTGCTGCATTCGAGCGGAGAAATCACCAAGCGGCTATTGTACCGCCGAGAAGAAAAGGGACTGCTGTTTGATTACTACACGGACGGCAGCATCGTCCCGGCGGGAGAAACCGCTCCGGATACCAGCATCATGACGTTTGAACATGTCACGCAGTCCGCGACCGGCGATCTGGCGTTTGATACTAAGGGCATTGAGACCCTCAGCATGGCGTTGACCGAGGAGCAAAATGTGATCGGCGCCGGGAAAAAGGTCAAGATCAGTTGGACTGGGAATGACGCCGCGACTGCGAAATTTCCGGATCTGCGAGTGCGCCTTGCCACGCCGAAGGCAACCGAACTGCATATCGGCCTCAATATATCCGATAGTCACGCAAGCGGCGTGCAGTTTCGGCTGACCCTCTACTCCTGCGCGGTCGGCGCCGCTCTCGGCAGCATTACAAAGCAATACGGGCAAGAATATCGGCTGACGCCGATCAATGACGGCTATGCGCACCATTACCGCATTTCGCTGTCCGATTTTGGTATTAACGATCCGATATCGGTCGCGGAAGGCGAAACCATCGAATTAAAAATCGCGTGGAACAACGCGACAACAAACGACAAAAGCGGCGATGCCGTGCTGATCGATAATATCGGATTTTTTGATTGAGAGTGAGGGATATCTATGCAAGGGATAGTCGATTATAGCGACAGTCCGATCAAATATACCATGGACACAAGCGGAAAAGTGACTGCGGTGGACTTTGGCAACGGGCTAAGGCTCGTTAAGGCAACCACCGAGGGCTTGTCTAATGGCTGGTACATTGAGGCAGCCGGCGGCAATATCTTGTGGGCTGGAGATTTGGGGGCAAACAGACCTTGTTTGCTGCCTGGACAAGAGGGCGAGACTTATCTCGGCTATACCAATCATCTTTGGCGCGCCTTGTATGCCACGATTGGGGAGATACAGACCTCTGACCGGTCTGAAAAAACCGATATCCATTATCTCGCCGATCCGGTGGCGGAGATCTCCGATCCGCATAGCGATGACAGCCCGGACTATGACGGCTCACCTGCTGCGACAGATGAGATCACCTATGCCGATATTGAGGATTTTGTCCGCAACCTATCGGCTGCCACATTTGTTTACAAGTCCGGGGTCAAGGATGGCGAGGTTGAGCCTGCTGCCGTGCAGCTTGGTCTGATTGCCGATGACATTTGCGACCATAAGCTGTACCCCTATATTGGCACTTCGCATCAGACCGCCGACGGCATCAAGCGAGGCTTGCAGCCAATCCCGCTTGCGGTAGCCGCGCTTGTAATGTGTCAGCGGCAAGCAGATCAGATCGCCGAGCTGACACAACGCATCGCCAAACTGGAGGCAACAAAGTGACAATCCACAACTACATCATCACAAGCGCGGCGCTCATCGGCGCACTGACTACCCTTTTGGGCGCACTATTTGCCGTATATCGGTGGTTTATCCGACAGAGCAAACAGGATAAGGACATCAAAGACATCAAGGGTGAGAATACCATGATCGTGTATGCCCTGTTTGCCTGTTTGGACGGGCTCCAGCAGCTCGGAGCAAACCACGCAGTCACAGACGCCAAAAGCAAATTGTACGAGTACATCAACAAGCAATCCCACCAATAAGGAGGCGACACAAAATGTCAAAAGTATCTACCGACACGATTGTGCGGACGATTGTGCTGCTCATCACCTTGGTCAATCAGGTGCTGACCATGTTTGGCAAAAATCCGCTCCCCTTTGCAGAGGATGAACTGTATACCATGTTTACAGCAGCGGCCACCATCGGTGCCACAATCTGGGCGTGGTGGAAAAATAACAGTTTTACCAGTGCGGCAATCAAGGCGGACGAGCTGCTACAATCGCTGAAATCATCGAAAAATTAAAGGAGGTAAAAAAGTATGAACAGTCCGTATAATGGAAAATTCCGCGTTTCGCAGCAATTTAAGGGGACGGCACATCAGGGGCTTGACTTGGTAGGTGTGGACAGCAAAACGATCCATGCCACCGTTGCCGGTACGGTCGAGATCGCCGGAAACAACGATCCGAACGGGTTCGGCATTTATGTCCGGATCAAGGCGGACGGCACAGGCTATCGGTATTATTACGGTCATATGAGCCGGACGCTTGTTAATGTAGGCGATCATGTCACAATCGGACAGGCAATCGGCATCGAGGGCAGCACAGGTCGCTCTACCGGCTCCCACTGTCACTATGAGGTGCGGAAAACGCTGGATCATGGCAGCTATCTCAATGTCTCGACCATCAGCGGCATACCCAATGCTCTTGGCACCTATGATGACGGCTACCGTCCGGCATCGGTTACTTATCAGGTCTATGCAGGCGGCAAGTGGCTGCCCAATGTCACTAACACCGAGGATTACGCCGGTATCTTTGGGCAGGCGATCACCGCCATGTATGTATCGCCTTCGGAGGGCGAAATCCTCTATCGGGTGCGGCTCAATAAGGATAACAGATGGACTTGGCAGCCGTGGGTACGCAACCGGGACGATTTTGCCGGGGTTGCCGGTTATCCGATCGACCTTGTGCAGATGCGTTCGCCCGACAGGCATATCCGGTACCGCGTCCATTTGCTCAACGGCGGTTGGCTCCCTTGGGTACTCGACTGCAACGATGATAACGACAGCGGCTATGCCGGTATGGGCGGATACCCCATTGACGCCATCCAGTGCGAGCTGGGATAGGTCGCTACCGGCAAACTTAATAGATCAGATTACAGCAATCTCCGGGAGCGGGCGAAAACCCGCTTCCGGAGATTTTTTGCGTAAAAACTAGGGAGACATCAACGATGTCTCCCATACAAAACATGAGTTTTTGGTACATGACTATTATATGCAGATCATGGCACAAAGTCAACTGCCGTTTGCCCCGCAAATCACCGCTCAAACACGATTTTTTCAAAAAATTCGTGTTTTTTTCGTGTTAAAAAATGAAAAACCGCCTATTTTAGGCGGTTTTTCGGCTTTTGGCTGGGGTAGCTGGACTCGAACCAGCGGAATGACGGAGTCAAAGTCCGTTGCCTTACCACTTGGCGATACCCCAATGGGTTGGGGTGGATAATGAGATTCGAACTCACGGCCTCCAGAGCCACAATCTGGCGCTCTAACCAGCTGAGCTATATCCACCATATATGGGGTATTGCTGTAAAGTAAGTGGCACGCCCGACAGGACTTGAACCTGTGGCCTACTGCTTAGAAGGCAGTTGCTCTATCCAGCTGAGCTACGAGCGCATATGTGGAGCGGGT
>CANQKG010000085.1 GCA_947624425.1 uncultured Clostridia bacterium
GCCGGGAATGGTGACGTCTCCGCCGGAGCCTAAATACTTGGTGATGGTGGCGGTATTGTCATCATTGATCCGGTATTCATAGTCCCCCGAAGTCTCGGCTGCGGCGGGGAGTGGGGTGAGGACGCCCCAGACCGAGAGGGTCAGGCAGAGCGAGAGGAAAAACGCACCTGTCCGTTTGAGCATTTGTTTCATCATAATCCTTCCTTTCCGTTTCGGCTAATGTCAAAAGGTATACTTTTTGACATTAGCCGGTCGGATTACAAAAATAAGGAAAGTTTTCAAAAAAGCAGTCAAAAAATCTCGAAAATGCTTGCGTTTATCGCCAATTTGTGGTATGATAAGCAGGAAATACGGCACTATCAAAAAGTATACTTTTTGATAGTGCCGTATTGCTGTTGTCCGGTGTTGTCTGCGGTTTTGGAATCCCACCACCGCTTCGCGGTCCCCCTCCCTTTCACAAGGGAGGCACTGGCGACCAAAGAAGTTTTGATAGAAATTTTAACAAAACAAGCTGACGGAAGACTTCACTTATTTTCACTTATCCCATTTCAACCCGCAAATCTGCCGTCTTTGTCAAAACCTCCCTTGTCAAAGGGAGGGGGACCATGCAGCAGCATGGTGGAGGGATTCAATACCCACAAAACAAAATGAATGATATACTGTTACCGCTAAATGGCATCGACTTTTTCGGCACACACAAAAATCTCCTGCCTGTTTTGTCAGGCAGGAGATTTTTGTGTGCCTTATTTTACAAAGTGCTCCTTATAATGCTCGATCGCCTGTGCGACGATCTTGACGGCGTCCTCGGCGCCGACCACCTCGTTCACGGCGGTTTCTTTTCCTTCCAGTTCCTTATAGACCCGGAAAAAATGCACCATTTCATCGAATATGTGGGACGGCAGTTCCGCGATGTCGCGGTAGGTATTGTAGGTAGGGTCGTTAAAGGGGATCGAGATGATCTTCTCGTCCATCTTGCCGTTGTCCATCATGATGATCGCACCGATCGGGTAACAGCGCACCATGGTCATCGGGTGAATGGATTCGGAGCAGAGCAGCAGCACATCTAAGGGGTCCAGGTCGTCCGCATAGGTGCGGGGGATAAAGCCGTAGTTTGCCGGATAGTGGGTGGAGGTATAGAGAATGCGGTCCAGCTTCAAAAGACCGGTTTCCTTGTCCAGTTCGTACTTGTTTTTGCTGCCTCGCTCGATTTCGATCACGGCAACGTAATCGGTCGGTGTGATCCTGCTCGGATCAATGTGATGCAGAATGTTCATAGCGTCTCCTCCTTATTTTGTGATGTGAACGCCGCACTGTGCGACCATCTGTCCCAGTATTCCGATTGCGGCGGCTGCTTCGACCACCGGCACGGCGCGCGCCACCACGCAGGGATCATGCCGCCCGTGTACCGAAATGGTCGTGTTCTCGCCGGTTTTTAGGTTGATTGTCTCCTGTGTGCGGGAGATAGAGGGGGTCGGCTTGAACGCCACCCGAAGCAAAATCGGCATTCCGGTCGAAATACCGCCGAGGATCCCGCCCGCATGGTTGGTTTTGGTGGCAATCTGTCCGTTTTCCGCGACAAACGGATCGTTGTTCTCACTGCCGTAATGGGCGGAAGCGTCAAATCCGTCACCGAAGGAAACGCCCTTGACCGCCGGAATGCCAAACAGCAGGGAGGAAAGCGTATTCTCGATTCCGTCGAACATCGGGGAACCGATCCCGGCGGGAAGTCCGGTCACGCCGCACTCCACCACGCCGCCGACTGAATCCTCCCGCAGGCGGGCGTCGTTGATGCAGGCGATCATTTTCTCGCCCGCCGCATCGTCCAGAACGGGGAACTCCTTTTGTCCGGCGGCTTTCAAAAGCTCTGTCGGCAGCGAAACGGACGGAAAAGCACGGTCGGTTATATCCCGGATCGACAGGATATGAGCGCCGATCTGCACACCGACCTGCTCCAAAATCTGAATACAAATGCCGCCCGCAAGGGTGAGCGGAGCGGTCAGCCTGCCCGAAAAATGTCCGCCCCCTCTGGGGTCGTTTGCACCCTGATACCGGAGATACCCGGTATAATCGGCGTGTCCGGGTCGGGCGAGCGCGGCAATATCCCGATAGCTTTCCGATTTGACGTCACGGTTGTGGATCACGGCAGCCAGCGGTGTGCCGGTCGTTTTCCCTTGATAGATGCCGGACAAAAATTCGGGCTGATCGGTCTCGGTCCGCGCGGTCGAGGTGGTATCGCCCTTTTTGGCAGTCCTCCGCGCCGTAAAGGCGGTTAGCTTGTCGATGTCGATCGGCATTCCGGCAGGCAGATGGTCCAGCACCATGCCGATCCCATTGCCGTGGGATTCGCCAAACAGGGTCAGCTTAATTCCGTGCGTCCAGGTCGAGGACATTCACAACACCTCCCAAAGCCTTATAATCACGATAAAAATCGGGGTAGGATTTTTCCACGCTTTCCGCGCCGGTCAAAACCACCGTTTCTTTACAGCGGGTCGCGGCAATCGCCGCCGACATGGCAATCCGGTGATCGTTCCAACTGTCGGTTTTGCCGCCGAGCAGCGCGGGAACGCCGGTAACCGTCAATGCGTCCGGCAAGGCTGTCACCTTTCCGCCAAGGGTGCCCATACACTCGGTCATGGCGGCGAGCCGGTCGCTTTCCTTGATCCGCAGGCGGGCGGCGTCGGTAATATGGGAAACGCCGCCACAGAATGCGGCAAGTACGGTGAGAATCGGCACCAAATCGGGAATATCCCGAACCGAAACGGTAAAAGCGGCAAGCGGCGCAGGGGACACAGTGACCGCGTCATCCGCTGCAGTTACCTTTGCACCGCACTCTTGCAAGATAGAAAGGATCGCCCGATCTCCCTGCGCGGAATCGGGATTTAAGCCGGTGACGGTGACCGGCGCACCGATGGCGCCTGCGGTCAAGAAAAAGGCAGCCTGCGAATAGTCACCCTCCACGGTAGCGTCGCAGGGGGTATATGCCTGCCCGCCGGAAATCAGATAGCTGTCCTCCGTTTCGGTGACGATGATCCCGTACTGTTCCAGCGCAGCCACGGTCATATCGACATAGGGGCGGGATTCGAGCCGCCCTTTTATTTTGATGCGGCTTTCCTGCGGCAGCAGGGGAAGGGCGAACAAAAGCCCGCTTACAAACTGTGAGCTGATGCCACCGTTGATCACAAAATCACCGCCGGTCAGCCTGCCGGAGATCGAAAAGGGCATCGTACCGTGATAGTCAAGCCGTATGCCGTGGCAGGGAAGCTGTTCGACATAGGGGGTGATCGGGCGGCTTGGCAGCTTTCCCGCGCCGTGAAATTCGGCGGTCACGCCGAGCGCCGCCGCAATCGGAATCAAAAAGCGGAGGGTAGAGCCGGACTCATGGCAGGGCAAAACGGCATGATCAGGGGACGTCGTGATTCCGTCCACCACTGCCGTGCTGTCGGTACAGTCGATTTTAGCTCCCAGAGCCTTTAGCGAAGCGATGGTCGCGCGAATATCCTGCGAAAAAGCGAGGTTTCGGATCACCGATCTGCCCTTTGCGAGCGCCGCGCAGATCAAAAGGCGGTGGGACATACTTTTGGAAGGGATCGCCGCCACCGTTCCGTGCAAAAGCGAGGGGGAGAACTCAGCCCGCATGAGGCGCACCTTCCTTTTTGAGAAATCCGAGCAGATCGTCCACCGAGATCTGATAGGGGTACGCCTTCCCGATCTCTTTGAGCAGTACAAGTGAAATCCGGTTTTCCGCCCGCTTCTTGTCGTGAACGCAGCCGTCATAATACTCCTGCGGGGTCATCGGCGCTTCCACCGGCAGATGATGCTTTCTAAGGCAGTTTCGCAGTGCTTCGGTCGTGCCGGAGACGGTCAACCCGTATTCCTCCGAAAGCGCGGTCAGCGTTGCCATGCCGATTGCCACACCACAGCCGTGAGTGTAAGTTTCATAATGAAAATGCCGCTCGATCGCGTGTCCGAGGGTATGACCGAAATTGAGCAGCATACGGGTGCCGTGGTCAAATTCGTCCGCTTCTACCACCTGCCGTTTGATATCGATGCAGGTGTAGATGATCTTAGCAAGATGCGTTTTGATGTCTTCCTCTGCAATCAGCCGGAACAGGTCTTGATCCCAGATGCAGCCGTATTTGATCGCTTCGGCAAGCCCGTCGGCAAAAATCTCGTCCGAAAGGGTGTCCAGTGTGTCGAGCGAGCAGATCACAAGGCTCGGCTGCCAGAACGAGCCGATCAGATTTTTTCCCGCGGCGATATTGACCGCCGTTTTGCCGCCGACCGAGGAATCGATCTGCGCCAACAGGGTGGTGGGGATCTGGATAAATTCGATCCCGCGCAGATAGGTAGCGGCACAGTAGCCGGTCAGATCGCCGACCACTCCTCCGCCCAGCGCCACCAGAATATCCTTTCTGGTGATCGCATGCTCCGCTAGAAATTCATACAGCTTCAATAATATGTCGTGCGATTTGGAGGTCTCGCCATGCGGTATGACAAAAACCGAAACGGCAAAACCGGCACGGCGCATGGAGTCTTCCACCGTCTCACGGTAGAGGGGGTCCACATGGTCGTCGGTGACGATCACGGCTGCCGCCGCCTTGGTCACGCGGCGGATCAGCTCGCCGCTTTGCTCCAATAAATGCTGATCCAGCAGAATATCATATTGCCGGCTGGCATTTACATGAATTTTTTGCATGATATTCCCGTTCTCCTTTTACAAAACCAGATTCTGGAACGCCGCCTGCCGCCGGATCGCCTTCATGGTGTGGTCAAACTGGTCGGGCGTGAGCGCCTGTGCGCCGTCGCAAAGGGCGTGTTTCGGGTCGTTGTGTACCTCGATCATGATTGCGTCCGCGCCGCAGGCGATCGCCGCTAATGACAGCGGTTCCACCAGATAGGGGATCCCGGTCGCATGGGAGGGGTCTACCATGACCGGCAGATGCGTTAAATGCTTGAGAAGCGGTACGGCGGACAGATCAAGGGTATTGCGGGTCATCGTTTCAAAGGTGCGGACGCCGCGTTCGCAGAGGATCACATTCCGGTTGCCGCCCGCCATCACATATTCGGCGCTCATCAGAAACTCCTCGATTGTGTTGGCAAGCCCGCGTTTGAGCAATATAGGCTTGTCGCAGTGACCCAGCTCCTTGAGCAGCTCAAAATTCTGCATATTCCGTGCGCCGACCTGTATCACATCTACATCGGAGAACAGGTCGAGATGGTCGATGCTCATGATTTCGGAAACGATCGGCAGACCGGTCGCTTCCCGCGCTTTTTTGAGATAGGTAAGTCCGGTCGCGTGGAGTCCCTGAAACGCATAGGGACTGGTGCGCGGCTTAAAAGCGCCGCCTCGCAAAAACGTGGCGCCGGACGCTTTGACGAGCTTTGCGATCTCAGTTACCTGCTCCTCGCTTTCGACCGAGCAGGGACCTGCCACCACTTTCAGCGTGCCGCCGCCGATCTGTTCGGCGCCTACCTTGACAATGGTGTCATCGGGATGAAACTTCCGGTTTGCCTCCTTATACGGTTCCTGGATCCGGCTGATGGATTCCACACAGCCGCGAGAATAGATCTGGTCGGTGTCCACCCGTGCGGTATCGCCGACCAGCGCCAGAACGGTTTTCTGGTCGCCGCGGATCACATTGATCTTGATGTTTTGTTCTTCTATCCATTCCAGCAGTTCTTTTACGCTTTCCTGCTGTGCGTTTTGCTTGAGTACTACGATCATAAAGCTGAGTTTCCGCCTTCCGTTTTTTGTTTTTTCTATTGTAAATCATTTTAGAGGAAAAATCAAGCAACCGGCAAAATACGGTTCTACCTGCTTTGTGACCGGCATAATAATATATCGTTTCAGCATGAAAGGAAGTGGACAAGATGCCGGAGGCTTCCTATACCGCCGCGATTGAGCGGCTGCCGGCGGAAATACAAACGCCGCTGCGGGCGGTCAGCGGTGAGATACAAAAAAAGGCGGTGGAGATACGGCTGCGGTGCGGGCAACCGCTGCAGCTGCGCGCCGCACAGGGAACCTTATATCTTTCCGCCGGCGGCGGTGTATCCTCTCTGCCTCGGTCGGACAACCTGATTGTTTCCCGCCGCCTGCTGTCCGATTGCCTGCGGCAGATCTGCGAGGACTCGGTACATAGCTATGAGCGGGAATTGGCGGCCGGATTTTTGACCCTGCCGGGCGGACATCGGGTCGGCATCGTGGGAAAAGCGGTGGTACAGGGCGGTTTGGTGACCGCCATACGGGAGGTCAGCGGCATGAATCTGCGGATCGCACGGCAGATCGAGGGAGCCGCCGCGCCGCTCTATCCGCTTTTGGAGCAGTGGGGCGGCATCTTGCTGGCGGGCGAACCGGGCAGCGGAAAGACC
>CANQKG010000086.1 GCA_947624425.1 uncultured Clostridia bacterium
GCTGTTTTCGCAGGTGGCCGCCTATCTCAAGGACGGCACGCTCCTTCCCGATCCGCCCGCCGAGGAGCGGATGGCGTGTATGCTGCGGCATATCCGTATCCTCTGCGACGACAAGGGAGAAGCGGTCGGTATGCGGGAGGCAAGGCGGCACGCCGCCTGGTATTTTAAGGGAGAACGGGGTGCGGCGGCACTGCGGAACCGGTGCGCCTCCCTTACCGCCTATGCCGAGCTGCAAAGGCTGGCGGAGGAATTTTTGCGGCAGCAGGAAAGCCCTGCCGAGCCGGATATGCCGTCTTGACTTACCAACGGCGGACAGTTATAATGAAATCATCAACCGATGGGAGGAATACGGCATGGTAGAAACATTCAGAAGTATCGTTGAAGCCTCGCTCGACTACAGTCTGGAGGGCGTATCGGACAGCGTGGTGCTTTTCATGGGGATCGTTTTGATCGCCCTGCTTGTCGTCTCGGTGTTCGCGCTGGTTGTCCAGATCATTCTGGGGATCCGGTACCACAAGTACAACCGGAAGACAAACAGCGTGGATCTCTCCGGCTGCGATATTGCGCGGCGGCTGCTGGATCAAAACGGGCTGCAGCACATCAAGATCAAAACAAGCGGCTCGATGCTGTTCGGCAACAGCTACAGCCACTATTTTAAAAAGATTCGGCTGAGAAGAAAAACATGGAAAAAGCACTCGGTCGCCGCCCTTGCGATGGCGTCGCAGAAATCCTGCCTGGCGATTTTGGATCGGGAGAACGATCCGGACATGAAAACGCGGGTCAGGCTGATGCCGCTGATCTACTTCGGGCCGCTGGCGTTCGTGCCGCTGGTCGTGATCGGTGTGCTGATCGATGTGATTATTCTGCAAAGTCAGAATGCCATCTGCACCATCTCGCTGACCGCCGTGGGACTGCTTCTCTACCTGATCTCGTTTATCCTGTCGATCAAGGTGCTGAAAACCGAGGTCAAGGCGCAGAACAAGGCCTACGAGGTGCTGCAGCATAACGGCATGGCGACCGAGCAGGAGCTTATTATGCTGAAAAAGCTGTTCCGGCTTTACAACATTCAGTATGTCAACGATATGATTGTCGCACTGCTGGAGCTTGTCTATCGGGTTTTGCAGATCGTGGCATATGCCCAAAGCAACAGTACCCCGTCGGCAAACGAATAAAACGATTACATACGAAAACAGAGGAAGACCCGCTCCACCGAGCGGGTCTTCCTCTGTCTGTCAAAAAAGTATGATAAAAGCGAAAAATTAACAATCCGTCACGGAGGCCGTCCAGTTGCCGCCTTCCGTGACACCTCTAGAGAAAACCGGTGCAGGCGGCGTCAGAATTGGCGCTAAGCCAAACCGGTTTTCGATGAAAAGGGGGAATCGGGGGCTTTGCCGCCGAAACGCGCCCTGCGGGCGAAACAGTGAGGCGGGAATGGCGCTGCGGTCAATTTGCGCGAGCGTCACCGCGAGCAAAAGCAAAATTGGGAACCGCAAGAGGAAAAAGCGGTTTTGAATCCCTCCACCGCGCCGTGCGCGGTCCCCCTCCCTTTGACAAGGGAGGTTTTGACAAAGACGGCAGTTTTCGCGTAAACCCGGTTTGTCCCTCGAAGCGTGACAGCGTTAGCGACACGCTCAGACCCGCTCCACCGAGCGGGTCTTCCTCTGTCACTTATGCCAAGCCTACCGCTATGCGGAGGATCGAGAGAGCGTCTATGACCGAAACCGCACCGTCATGATCCATGTCTGCCAACGCGGTTTTCGTTTCATCGGGTATTTCCAGCCCGACCGAGAAGCGGAGTGCTGCCAGTGCATCGATCACCGTGACCGTGCCGTTTTGATCCACATCGCCCGGCAGTATACTCGGCGAATCATCGAGCGTGTCCACGCCGGTGAACCGGCGCACCGCCTCAAAGATGGCTCGGATCAACGACAGATCGCCCGATATCCGACCTCCGTAAAAATCGTCATACTCATCGTCATAAAACGCCTTGATATCCTGCCCGGGCCACCAGGTCATCACGCCGGCACAGCCTGTTTCGGCGGCGTATGCCACCTTATCCTGCAGCAAATAAGGACCGTTATAATAATACTCATCCACAATACGATTGGTACCCTTTGGATTTAGAAGCCGATTGACCCAAGACACAAGGCTTCGATAGGTCTCAGTGGTCAAACCTTTTACCGGGGTTTGGAAAAAGCAGGGCAGACCGACCCAGATTTGGGAGGGCTTGCAGCCCCGTGCGATCGAATCCTCGATCAGCGTTTTCATCTTATAATAGGTCACATGCGCCTGCACGTTTTCCCCTTTTTCCATGTTGGTGTAGGTCATCCAGCTGACATAGTCCAGCACCTTGAACTCCTCGGCACCCAAAAAGTAATTGTAATTGGGGCATACCGTACTCGACAGCTTCAGCCCTACGGCGTGCAGCTCCTCCGAGAGGGTCGCCAGCGTCAGCCGGAATGCCCGCAATGCGTCCTCGCTCCCATCGGGATATTCCCAGTCCACATCCACGCCGTAAAAGCCATTCCTTTGTGCGAACGCCGCCACATCCTTTGCAAAATCGCGGCGCACCGTTTCGTCCAGAAACGCCGTGGAGTTTGCCATCGACCGTTCATAGGCGGTGAGCGAGAACCACAGCCGCGTTCTTCCGTTTTTGAGGTTGGTGCAGCCGTCTTTGAGCTTGTCGATCCACATCTGCACCAGATGATCCGCCACCGGATCGTCCGGTTCATAGGACTGCGCGGTACCGCCGTTGCGTCTTGTGATATAAAACTGACCCAACCCGTTAAAGGTAAAGCCGCCGTTCATGATGAGGTCGGTCATGCTGCTCAGCTGTGCGTCGGTACTCTCAAATTCCTCCCAGCCCATGTCATACCACTGGTAGGAGACGTACCCCACATTCATAAAATCGGGATTTTTGCCTCCCTGATAATCGGCGGAAAACCCGTCGATCACCGCCGGTTCGCAAAGGCTGTCCACCACCAGCCGGACTGCCGAGGCGGTCACGTCCTCGGGCAGGATACAGCTTCTGTCCGAGAGGATATAGTCGTTATCGTAAACCTTTGTCCAGACGCCGTTCACCGGCGCCTCGATATGAAAGCTCTGCACCGCGCCGTAGGTTTTTTCATTGAGATGGATCCGGTTGATGAGCGTCTCCGCTCCCAAATCAAGCTCGAGGGTATCGCCCGCATGATCCGCCGTCCAGGGCGCGCCGTCAAACCGGGTGAGATCGCCGGAGGGAAGTCCCGCCGCCGGATCAACCCCCGTGAACCGGCAGACGGTATCATACACCGTCCGCAGCAGGGAGACGCTGCAATCCACAACGGTTCCGCTTAGGTCGTCGGTCTCTCCGTCCGAAAATGCGTTGACGTCATATTCCGGCATCTGATTCATCACACCGGCAAAGCCGTTTGCCGCCGCATACGCCGCCTTGTCACGAATCAGATTGACGCCGTTATATAGTATGCTGATGCTCTCGGTATGATCCTCTTCGATCCAGGTGGCTGCAAAGGAGTTTGCTCCCTGTAAATCTTCGCCTTCCGATGCGATGATGCGCGCCGTCCTGAGATAGTCTATATAGAAAACGGCGCTCTCCGGTTCGGGCATACTCAATTCTTCCTCCGCGTACACCATATAGGGCAGACCGAGCCATATTTTTGCACTGTCACAGCCCTCTGCGACGACCGCGTCTACCGCTTCATCCGTTTTTGCATAGGGCATCAGCGCCTTTACCCTATCGGTTTGTTCCAGCCCGGAGAAGGTCATGCAGTTTAAGTAGTCGATCGCCTCAAACTCGGCGGCGGTCATATCGGTCGGATCAGCGGGATCGAGCGAGACCGCGCATTTGAGTCCCGCTTCATGGAGTGCCTCCGCCAATGCCGTCACCGTCAGGCGGAACGCCTGCAGTCCCTCCGGTGTGGTCGGATGACCCCAGTTTAGCTCCACGCCGTACATACCGTGCTTAGCGGCGAAGGTCGCGACCGACTGCACAAAGTCTTCCCGCGTTTGCCCGTCCAGCAAAGCGGCAGAGCCGATTGCCTCCTCATCCGCCGGAGTGAGGGAGAACCAGTACCGCGTACCGCTGTGCTCCGTAAAGTTGCCGCCCTTTTTCCGCAGCTCTTTGAGCCATTTTTGCATCTCTGCCGCCGCTTCCTCCGAATCGGCAGGCAGAAGCTCCGACGTGTCAGTATAAAACTCATATCGGTCGAGTAAAAACGCTCCCGACCCGTCAAACAAAAAGCTGTCGGTCAAAATCAGGTCGGTCAGGCTTTCATACTGCGGTTGGGAGAGCTGATACCCCAGCTGATCCGCTATGAAGTTTTGCATATACAAATACCTCGAAACATACCCCACGTTCATAAAGGAGCTGTCCCCACTGTTCTCCTGATGATCCGCTGAGAATGCGGTGATGACCGCGTCTCCCGCCAGCTTATCCACCACCAGCCGGACAGCCGAGGCGGTCACGTCCTCGGGCAGGATGCAGTCCCGCTCGGTCAGAATGTAGTCGTTGCGGTAAACCTCCGTCCAGTCCGTGCCGTTCCATGCCTCGATGTGAAAACTCTGCACGCCGCCGTAGGTCTCCTCGCTGAGGTGAATGCGGTTGATGAGCCTGTCCGCCCCCAGATCGAGCCAAAGCGCATCGCCCTCCTGCTTTGCCGTCCAGGGCGCACCCTCAAACAGATCGGCGTCTGTGCCGGGCGCCGCCGCTGCCGGCAGCACCGGCACGCTGCAAAGCAGCGCGAGAGATAACAGCAGGCTGATGATCTTTTTCATATCCTTTTCCCCCTTTTATCATAAGCGTCCGGTCTGTCGGCTGCCCGAAAGCCGGATCGCCAAGCCGCTTTGGCGCGAGGCATTTTTCGATCACCGCAGACGCCAAGATGAGCTTACCTTTAGTATAGCACGGGGATTTTGGGCTGTAAAGTGATTGGACACAAGAGAAGAAAAATCTGCTTTCGTGTCCCCGCCGGCAGCACTCACCCGGCAGAAACGGGGGTAAAAAGTCTTTCCTTGTCTTTGAAACTTTTTGTAAAAGGAGTTGATTTTTCCGTCGGATTCGGCTATAATAATATCAGATATTAAATCAGCCGAAAGGGGCGCTTCCCTTTGTATATAAAAAGGCATGCCGAACAAACTGTTGACAAGCTTGCAAAGATGTTCGGCGCCATTCTCGTTGCCGGTCCGCGGCAGGTCGGCAAAACAACCATGCTGCAGAACATCACACATAATCTCACTTACGCTACTCTTGATGATTTAGTCGTCCGTGCGAGTGCGCAGGAGGAAAGCGGAACTTTTTTTAAGGACAATCCGCCTCCCGTATTTGTCGATGAGATCCAGAAGGCGCCGGAGCTGTTCACTCAGATGAAAATGATTCTTGACCGCGACCGTAAAAAAGGACAGTTCTTCCTGTGCGGGTCGCAACAATTCCAAATGATGAAAGGCGTCAGCGAATCATTATCCGGGCGCATCGGTCTTGTTACATTGCTTGGTTTCTCGCAGCGCGAGTCTCACCATGTTGATTTTGACGCGCCCTTTCTCCCAACCGATGAATACTTTGCTGCCAGAAAGCAGCAGCTTGCGGACATTTCCTACGACGAGGTATGGCACACCATTCATCGCGGCGGTATGCCGGAGCTGGTTGACAATCCCGACTACGACTGGCAAATGTTCTACGGTGCGTATGTCCGCACCTATATTGAACGCGACGTTCGTGATCTGACGGAGATTGGCGATACCGTAAAGTTCACCCGCTTTATGACGGCTGCCGCCGCGTCCACCGGTCAGCTTCTTAATCTTGCGTCCCTTGCCCGTGACATAGGAATCAGTCAACCGACGGCAGATCGCTGGCTCTCTATCCTTATCGCCTCTCATATCGTCTATCTCCTACAGCCGTACTCCAACAACATCACCAAGAGAGCGATCAAAACACCCAAGCTGTATTTCCTCGACACCGGTCTTGCCGCTTATCTAACGCGATGGAACACACAGGACGTTTTGAAAAACGGTGCAATGGCAGGTGCGTTTTTTGAGAGCTTTGTCATATCCGAAATCATAAAAAGCTATTACAACAAGGGCGTTTTGGAGCCTCCGCTGTACTTCTATCGTGACAAGGATATGAACGAAATTGACCTTTTGATCGAGGACGGAGGAACGCTTTATCCGCTGGAAATGAAAAAGCACGCCGATCCGACGAAGAAGGATGTGGATGCGTTCGCATTGATTGATAAAATCCCGAATGTCAAACGAGGCAGCGGAGGCGTTATCTGTCTGTATGATAACTTGGTTACACTAAAAGACAAAGACCGCGTTATCCCTGTAAAATATCTCTGAT
>CANQKG010000087.1 GCA_947624425.1 uncultured Clostridia bacterium
TTGTCAACGTGGGGGACAGCCGTGCCTACCTGCTCTCCGCTGATGAGATCACACAGATCACAAAGGATCATTCGCTGGTGCAGATGATGGTGGATCAGGGACTGCTGACCAAGGAAGAAGCGGCGCGGCATCCGGATAAGAATTTGATCACAAAAGCAATCGGGGCAGACGAAACGGTGGAGGCCGATTATTTTGAAACGGAAACCGCACCGGATCGGTTGCTGCTGCTATGCAGCGACGGGCTGACCAACCACTGCTCGGATCGGGAGATTTTGTCCCTGCAAAAAGGCCGATCACCGGAAGAATTTTGCAGCGCTTTGGTTGCCGCCGCGAATGATGCGGGCGGGCGAGATAATATTACGGTTTTGGTTCTGACTAAGGACGAGAGAGGAACAGGTGACGAGTAAATGGATAAGTATGTCGGAAAGAGATTGGACGGCCGTTATGAGATCGAGCGGCTGATCGGAGAAGGCGGCATGGCCAACATTTACGCCGCGCACGATCAGGTGGAGGACAGGGAAGTCGCCATCAAGATCATGAAGGACGAGTTTTTGACCAATGAGGAATTTTCCCGTCGGTTCAGAACCGAGTCGAAGGCGATCGCCGTGCTCAATCATCCGAATATCGTGAAGATTTACGATTTCAGCTTCGGAGACAATATTCAGTATATTGTCATGGAACAGGTGCCGGGCATCACTCTGAAACAGTATATGGAGCAGCAGCAGCGCCTTTCCACAAAAGAAGCGGTACACTATACCATCCAGATCCTCCGCGCGCTCCAGCATGCTCACAGTAAGGGGATCATGCACCGGGACGTCAAGCCGCAGAATATCATGCTGATGCGTGACGGCACCATCAAGGTGATGGATTTCGGCGTTGCCTGCTTTGCCCGTGAGGAAGGCCGCCTGTCGGACGATATGGCGGTCGGTTCGGTGCATTATATCAGCCCGGAGCAGGCTCGGGGTGAAGTGACCGACGAGAAGACCGATATTTATTCGGTGGGCGTTATACTCTACGAGATGCTGACCGGCATACTGCCGTTTGACGACGATCAGCCGCTTGAAGTCGTGCGGATGAAGATGAACGGCGATCCGACTGCGCCGCGGACGGTCAACCCCGATATCCCGCAGGGTCTTGAGGAGATCATTCTCCGCGCCATGCAGCGGAATACGGCCGCCCGTTATCAAAGCGTGTCCGAAATGCTGCGGGATCTCGATGCGTTTCGTGCCAATCCCGATACGGTCTTCCACTATCAGTATTTTGAAAATGAGGGAAGCGGCACCCGTATTTTCCGCCCGGTAAAAGAAAACGAACCGGAGCCGGTCTATGAAGAGGACGAGGACGAGGCCGAGGAGGAGCAGAAATCCAAAGCGCTTCCCATTCTGGCGGGTATTGCGGCGGCTTTTGTGATGATCGCCCTTATCATTATATTCCTTGTGATCCGCAGCGGCCCGAACAATACCGAATTCGAGATGCCGAATTTTGTGGGACAAAGCCTTGCGGAGATGCAGGAGGAGTATAAGGATCGGCTGAATATCGAGGTAATTGCCAGCGAGTTCAGCGATGTTTACGAGGCCGGCGTTATCTACGAGCAAAGAACGGCGGCGGGCAGGATCGTCAAAAACGGCGCCACCGTGAAGGTGAAGGTAAGCAAAGGCGCCGAGCTGATCCCGATCCCCGATATTTCCGGCATGAGCAAAAAGGACGGCGAAGCGGAGCTGCGCCGGTACGGCTTTGACAACTTTGAGTTTGTCGAGCGCAACGACGCCACAGTTGCGTCCGGATATGTGATCTCCACCTATCCGTCTGCGGAAACACAGCAGGCCAAATCGGCTGCAATCACGGTGTATATCAGCAAAGGGCCGAATGTGGTTCTCACCAAGGTGCCGAATCTTGCCAACTGCACCGAATCGGAGGCCAAGGAAAAGCTGGAGGCCAGAGGTCTGGTGCTGGGAAGCGTGAAAAAGCAGTATTCCAATACGGTGGAAAAAGGCAAGGTGGTCGGTCAGTCGGTCAACGCCGACGCTGAGGTCAATGAAGGCACGACCGTCAACATCACCATCAGCGAAGGGCCGGAGGAGCCCAGCAGCGCGGTCAATGAAGGCGCAACCGTATCGGTTGCCATTCCGAGCGGCGCCTCGGGCGAATATCAGTTCAGGGTCTATTTAGACGGCAGCTATGAAAGCTCGCTGTCCCGCACCGTCAACGTTTCGACTGTCAGCTCGGTCAGCTTTAAGATCCCGGGCGGCAGCGGAAAAGTGGAGGTGGGCATCATGGTAAAACAGGTGTCCGGCTCCTCCGAAAGCCTTTATGCACGGTTCACGGTCGATACCGATACCGGCGATATCACCAAGACAAAGGCGGAGAACATCTCCATCTTTACCGGCGGAGACGGCTCCGGCAACGAATAGGAAACGGCAAAGCGTGGCGGACTATTTCGCCACGCTTTCAGTCAGGAGGGAAATGATACGGAAACCGGGATCATCTGCAAGGCGGTAGGCGGCGCGTTTACCGTTTACGCGGGGGAGGAGTATATCCGCTGCGCCGCAAGAGGGGCGTTCCGCAACCGGAATACCTGTCCGGCAGTCGGCGATCGGGTGGAGTTCACCCGAGTAGACGGCGGCGTGATCACCCGGATACTGCCGCGGAAAAATCTGCTGATCCGGCCGCATATGGCAAATCTGGATCAGATTTTGTTTGTGGTCGCGGCGGCGGATCCCGCTCCCAATCGGTTTATTCTGGATCAACTGCTGGTGGTGGCGGAGTATTTGGAGATCCGCCCGCTTTTGGCCGTGACCAAAACCGATCTGGCGGCGGCGGACGAGCTGACAACCGTTTACCGTGCCGCCGGTTATCCCGTTTTGACCTTTGACCCGCTTGATCCCGCTCCGGTTGATGCGCTGCGTCCCTATCTGACCGGCAAGATCACCGCCTTTACCGGCAATACCGGCGTGGGGAAATCCACCCTGCTCAACCGCCTGAATACGGGGCTTTCTCTCCCGACCGGTGAAACAAGCAAAAAACTGGGACGCGGGCGGCACACCACCCGCCATGTGGAGCTGTTCCCGCTGGAGGGCGGTATGGTTGCCGACACGCCCGGATTTTCTTCGGTCGATTTTTTAAGCTATCAGCATATCGAAAAAAAACTGCTGGCGGAATGCTTCCCGGAATTTGCGCCCTATCTCAGCCGCTGCCGCTTTCCCGACTGTTCTCACCGGCAGGAGCCGGACTGTGCCGTCCGGCAGGCAGTGGAGGCGGGAAAAGCGGCCGGTTCCCGCTATCAAAGCTATCTGGAGATGTACCGGCAGGCGGAACAGTATAAGGCATGGGAGGATAAATAAAATGGGAAAAACCTGCGTGATTTTTGCCTCCCGTCCCGTGTCAAAGGCGCTTTTGGACACGCTGCCCGATGAAATCGGACTGATACTCGCAGTGGACGCGGGCCATCAAACGGCGGTTTCGCTCGGTCTAAGACCCGACTTTTTGCTGGGCGATTTTGATTCCGCGCCGCCGCCGCCCGATCCGGTCTGCCCGGTGATCCGGCATCCTGCCCATAAGGACGATACCGATACCATGCTGGCTGTCCGCAAGGGGCTGAGCGAGGGGTGCGACCGCTTTTATATTTACGGCGCGCTGGGCGGCAGAATGGATCATACTATCGCCTCGATCCAAACCCTTTCGTTTCTTGCGGCGCAGGGCGCACAGGGAGTGCTGCTTGATGAAACGACCCGTATTTTCCTGCTGTCGGGCAGCTGTAAGCTGCCCCGGATGGAGGGCTGGAAGCTGTCGGTGTTCGCCTATGGCGGCAAGGCGGCAGGCGTTACGGAGCAGGGGGTGGCATATCCGCTGCAAAACGCCCTTCTGACCCCCGATTTCCCGCTCGGCGTGAGCAATGAGATCACGGCAAAAATGGCGGAGATTTCCGTATCCTCCGGCAGACTGCTGATCATGCTGGTGCGGGAGCCGTAACCATTTTTCCTTTCTCCGCATAGGATAACAAGGGGTGAGGAGATGCGGAAAAAGAAGCGCCGTCTGCCGCCGCCGGCGAAGATCGCCGCCTGCGTCGGTCTGGGGCTTATTTTTCTGCTGATCTGCCCGGAGCGGTTTTTGATCTTCATTGCCGCCGTGACCTTAATTTATTTCGGGCTGTCGGTGGCGCATTAACGGGGGGTTTACTTATGAAAATCGTTGTGGTAAAAAGTCCGCGCATTCTGAACGGTCTGCTGCGCTTTATCTTCAAGATTCAAAAAGAACCCAAGCTCGATTGAGAGAAGGCGGCTTCAAGCCGCTTTCTTCCTGCCGTATTTTATATGGCATAATGGAAAAGATAATATGGGAGGAATGATCATGAAAAAAACCAATATCACACCAGGTGTTTTTGCCATCGGTGCACAGGACAACACGCTGGAGCTGTTTGAAAACCTCTACCGCCTGCCAAACGGAATATCCTATAACTCCTATTTGATCGCGGACGAGAAAACGGCGGTCATGGATACGGTGGACAAGCGTTGTACCGATGAGTGGCTTGCAAACCTGAAAGCGTCGCTGGGCGACAAAAAGCCCGATTATCTTGTCATTTCGCATATGGAGCCGGATCATGCCGCCGGTATTGAGATGCTGATCGCAGCCTACCCGGATATCCGGCTGGTCGGCAACGCCAAGACCTTTATTCTCTGCAAGCAGTTTTTCGGGGACGATTTTGCCGACCGCGCCGTCACCGTCAAAGAGGGCGACACGCTGGAGCTTGGCAGCCACACGCTGCGGTTCTATCCGGCGCCGATGGTGCATTGGCCGGAGGTGATGGTCAGCTATGAAAGCTCCGAACGGCTTTTGTTCTCGGCGGACGCTTTCGGGAAGTTCGGCACGCCCGATGCAGAGGAGGACTGGACGGACGAGGCGCGGCGTTACTATTTCAACATTGTCGGCAAATACGGCAAGCCGGTGCAGGGACTGCTGAAAAAGGTACAGGGTCTGGATATTAAGGCGATCTGCCCGCTGCACGGACCGGTTCTGACCGGCGATCTGACGCCCTATCTGAATGCCTATGACCTTTGGAGTTCTTACCGTCCCGAAAAGAGCGGCGTGGTGGTCGCCCATGCTTCGATCTACGGTCATACCGCCGAAGCGGCGCGTTATCTGTCGGACAAGCTGGAAGCAGCGGGTGAAACGGTGGTCACGCACGATCTGGTACGCGAGGAGCATTCCAAGGTGTTGTCGGACGCATTTTGCTATGACCGCCTTGTGTTACTCAGCCCCACCTATAACGGGGAGATATTCCCGCCGATGGATCACTTTGTACGGTTGCTGAAAGAGAAAAACTATCAGAACAGAACGGTGGGGATCGTGGAAAACGGAAGCTGGGGGCCGATGGCAGGACAGTGTATCGAGAAAATCTGCTCCGGTATGCTTCAAATCACACTTTGCGAGCCGAGGGTCACCATCCGCTCCGCCATGACGCCGGAGAACAAAACACAGCTGGACGAACTCGCCGCCGCATTGAAAAAATAAACAAAAGGGGAAGCGTTTTGTTGGTCATTCCCCACAAGGCTGATATCTTTGTCAAGACCTCCCTTGTGAAAGGGAGGGGGACCGCGAAGCGGTGGAGGGATTCAAAGCTGCAGTTTTCTCTACCGGTTTCCAATTTTGTTTTTTAACAGATCAAGAGAGGCGCTTTGTGGCAAGCGCCTCTCTTATATTACGAGAACATACGGGCAATGCCGGTGGTGGTCAGGCAAAGGAGGATCCCGATCACGGTGGGCAGCAAAAAGGCAAGTGCAGTCCATTTGAAGCTTCCGGTTTCCTTACGAATGGTGAGGCAGGTGGTGGCGCAGGGGAAATGGAACAGGCAGAGGATCAGCACATTCACGGCGGTCAGCATCGTCCAGCCGTTTGCGATGAGAAGCTCATGGAGGGCGGGCAGACCGCTGTAATCGGTCAGCTGACCGGTCTGTAGATATGCCATTAAAAGAACGGGGATCACGATCTCGTTGGCGGGGAAGCCGAGCAGAAACGCGAGAATGATATATCCGTCCACGCCCAGCAGCGCGCCGAACGGCTCCAGCGCGTTTCCGCAGACGGTCAAAAGGCTTTCGGCGCCGACCGAAAGGTTTGCCATACACCAGATCAACACGCCGGCAGGTGCGGCGGCAGTGATCGCCCGACCCAGTACAAAAAGGGCGCGATCCAGCACCGAGCGGACAATCACCCGCCCAATCTGGGGCTTGCGGTAGGGCGGCAGCTCCAGCGTAAAGGCGGAGGGTACGCCCTTGAGTATCGTTTTGGATAACAGC
>CANQKG010000088.1 GCA_947624425.1 uncultured Clostridia bacterium
GGGAATCGGGGGAAAAACAAAGAACAAGGCGAGTGAAACGAGCCGCAGTGATTTTGTTTGTCCCTCGAAATGCGTCAAGCGGCGGAAAATCTCCGCCGCTTGAAGTGAGTGATTTGTTGAAATTAGTGATCCAGTTGTTTTCCCAAAAATGCCGCCGCCGCTTCAATCAGCTTTTCCTGCGGTTGTCCCGCCGTTTTCCCTTTCGCGTCGGACAGATACATCACCGCGCCGGTGATGTCGCCGGAGGATAAGATCGGCTGACAGATCTCGGCATATTGCTCCACGCCGTCCACCGGCTGGAGCCGCTCGGCAGGAGAGGCGGCATTCAAGCTCCGCTTTTGCTCCATCAGCTCCTCCAGACCGGAGGAAACGCGGCGCTCCAGAAGCTCCTTTTTCGGAGCGCCGGACACCGCCACAATGTGATCGCGGTCGCAGATCATGGCGGGCATGCCGCCGGTTTTGTAAAGCACCTCGGCATACTGGTCGGCAAACTCCGCCAGTTCGCCGATCGGCGAATACTTTTTGAATATCACTTCTCCGTCCTTTTCGGTATAAATCTCCAGCGGGTCGCCCTCGCGGATCCGCATGGTGCGCCTTATTTCTTTGGGGATCACGATCCTGCCGAGATCATCGATCCGGCGGACAATTCCGGTTGCTTTCATATGATAATCTTCCTTTCTGGTAATTTGCATTCTTA
This sequence comes from uncultured Clostridia bacterium, assembly GCA_947624425.1. Taxonomy (GTDB): domain Bacteria; phylum Bacillota; class Clostridia; order Oscillospirales; family Ruminococcaceae; genus CANQKG01. The sequence goes on from CANQKG010000088.1 coordinate 698, forward strand.
TTCTTTGAAGCTGTTGCCGTTTTATGCAGGAAAAAGCAAAAGCCTGCACACATTTTGCAAGGTGGTTCGACGCCGCCGGTCGGGGAAATTTTGGGTTTGTCACCCATGCGTATGAGGAAGGCAGAAAAAAAGGTTTTCTTAACATTGTTATAGTTATAGGGTGGCAATCATCATAAATCTGTGTTACAATGTTTTTATAAACCGTGAAACCATTCAAATAAATGCACAAAATGAGATCATACCGATCGAGGAGATGTATCATGAATTGGTATCAGGATTATGACCGCATACTTTCCCTGTTTGAAAAGGGGGATGAGCGCGTCGATGAAACCACATTTTATTTTCGCTCCGATCCGGAAAAAGCCGAGCATTATATCGGATGTCTGCCTCAGTATGAGAAGCCTTATTGGGCAGGATACTGCGATATTCCAAACGGCTGTGATTTTAAGACCGCAAAGGAACTGTTTGAGGCAGCTATCTATGACGGAAAATCGATCAAAGACCGCTGGGACGAGTTGGTGATGATCTGTATCGGCGGCATAAACCCGGATGATTGGGAGCAGTCCTGGATGTAGGATCTATCCGTTTCAGATCGCCGAAAAGCAAAGAATAACACTGCCATAGGAGTGGTTGATATGCCGTATCCGAAGCCTTTGTCTGAAAAAAGCATTGCACGCTTGTATGCCGAAGCGGGTCTGCAAGAGGAGCAGATTGCGTTTTTGCACACCTTCTGTTTGGCATGTGCCAATCTTTACGGCGTTATATCCGCCGAGGAGGCGTGGGATGTTTATCGGGAGCTGTCTGCAAAAACGCAAACGGTTCGGCTCCATCGCCGGGAGCTGTATGCGGCTCTTGGAATTTTGCGGCGGGAGGAACTGCCGTATTATGTCTTTGAAGTGGACGAGGTGTATTCCGGGGACGCCCGTCGGGACGGACTGCGCCTTATCGTATACCGGGAGCTGGTCGGCTTCGGTTACGGCAAATTTTTCAAGCTGTATGTGGTGGACGAAAACACGGCGGGCAAACCGTTTTATGTGCCGGAAAATCTGTTGTCGTATACCGTTTTGCCGGAAAGCGAGCAGGAGCAAGCGCTGCTTCGGTTTTTAAACGGCTTGCGATCAACGCGCTCTCAATATACCAATCCACTCGGGAAGATCCGCACCTGCCCTTACAAGGGAAAATATCTGCACGAGTTTGCCTATATCAGCGAGAGAGCGAGCTTTGAATTAGACTGGTTGAACGGGAGAATCGAGGGACATAAGGGAAATCCGAAAAGGGCGGCGGAATTGGAAGCGAAGCTGAAAAGTGTTACGGCCGCCCAGTATCTGGTAGAGCAACTCAAGTGGGGAAACAACCTTGGCCATATAAAAGTAGCCGATCAGATAAAGTATTTTTTCAATGACTTGACGGCAATGGGTGTAGTGCTTTCCGGGCAAAAGCAGGAAGAGGCGCTGCTGCATGCCATATTTGAGATGTGCACCAATCAGCATCTCTGGTGCAACCGCGGCTGGACGCCGAAGGGGCTTTCTGCCCGCATGGGAGGCGGCGGAGAGCCGACCTTTGGCTTTGGGTGGGAGCTGGAACAGATGATAGCGGACGGCGCGATCGACAAAGACGAGGGCGTCCGCATACTGCGTGAACTGTGGCTTTCGTGAAAATAGGGAAAACCCGCATATTCCTGTACAACAAATCGGCCGATTGGGATATTCATCCCAATCGGCCGGGTTTGTTTTGAGGCGGCTGTCAAATAAACCGACTTCATTTTGGGCGGCGGACGCTTATCAATCCGGCGGGTTTTACCGAGCGAGTCAGGGCTTTTGCGTCGGCTGTCGGCTTGCGGTTTTCTGAAAGCCGAAAATATTAAAATCCCACCACTGCGCAAAGCGCAGTGGTGGGATTAAAAACCGTCATTATCCTCATGCGGTTCGGGGATTCGCTTTTACTCGTGGTTACGCTCGTGCGAGCCGAATTTGTCCCGCGAAGCGTATGCTATTTTGCCAGCATACTTTCCTCCCAGCAGGCCGGGAGAGTGAGCCCCAGCAGCTCGGCAACGGTCGGGGCCACATTGGCAAGCCCGAACGCGCCCTCTTTAAGCCGCACCGATTTATCGTAGACAATAAACGGCACCGGATTGAGGGAGTGGGCGGTACGCACCTGAATCTCGCCCTTCTTGTTCTTTTCCAGCATCTCGTCGGCATTGCCGTGGTCGGCGGTGATGAGCAGCGTTGCGCCTACCTCGTCCACCGCGTCGATCAGCCGCTTCAGTCCGAGATCGACCGATTCGCAGGCGATGATGGTGGCGGGCATACTGCCGGTGTGACCCACCATGTCTCCGTTGGGGTAGTTGCAGCGGATAAAATCGTACTTGCCGGAGCGCAGTGCTTCGATCACGCTGTCGGTGACCTCCGCCGATTTCATCCAAGGGCGCTCGTCAAAGGATACCTTGTCGGAGGGTATTTCCACAAAGACTTCCTTTTCTTCGCTGAACTTTTCGCTCCGGTTGCCGTTCCAGAAGTAGGTGACGTGACCGTATTTCTGCGTTTCGCTGACTGCGTACTGCATCAGACCGTGGTTGACCAGCAGCTCGGAGAGGGTGTTGGTGATCTCGGGCGGATCGACCAGATACCGCCGCGGGAGATTGAGGTCGCCGTCATACTGGAGCATACCGGCGTAGAGGACGTCGGGTCTCTTGCCCCGATCAAAGAAGGTGAAATCGTCATAGTCAAACGCCATGCTCAGCTCCAGCGCACGGTCGCCCCGGAAGTTATAGAGGATCACGCTGTCGCCGTCCTCGATCCTGCCGACCGGCTCCCCGTTTTCGGCGATCACAAAGGCGGGAAGATCCTGGTCGATCACATTGTATTCGGCGCGGTAGGTCTCGATGGCGTCGGCCGCCTTCTCGAACTGCCGCCCTTTCCTTCCACATGAGTTTCCCAGCCCATTTTCACCATGTTCCAGTCCGCCTGATAACGATCCATGGTGATTTTCATTCTGCCGCCGCCTGACGCAATCTTGCCGTCAAAGTTGTCGTCATTGAGGGAGGTGAGCGCATTTTCAAGCTGCTCCACATAGGTCAAAGCCGACGTCGCGGGAACGTCGCGTCCGTCCAGCAGGATATGTACCCGTGCTTTTTTCACACCCTCTGCCTTTGCCTCATGGAGCATCGAGATCAGATGGTTGATGTTCGAATGCACGTTGCCGTCCGACAGAAGCCCGATAAAGTGGAGGGTGCTGCCCTTTTCGATCACCTGTCTGGTCAGCGCTTTCCAGGCGTCGGAGCGGTAAATCTTTCCGCTTTCGATCGACTCGTTGACCAGCTTTGCGCCCTGCGAGTAGATCTGCCCGCAGCCCAGTGCGTTATGACCCACCTCGCTGTTTCCCATGTCGTCGTCCGAGGGAAGTCCTACCGCATCACCGTGCGCCTTTAAGCGGGTGTGCGGATATTCCTTGAGCAGCATATCCAGCGTGGGGGTGTTTGCCTCGGTCACGGCGTCGCCCAGTCCGGTCTTGGAAAAGCCGATGCCGTCCATGACCACCAGTATCACCGGTTTTTTCATGTCAGGTTCCTCCTAGTATTATTCTATGGTATCCCAGTCCGCTTCGGGGTGGCAGAGCCAGTAGAGCGCGCGCCACTGCTCCCAGCAGAGCTCCGGATCGGTTTTTCCGGCGGGGTCGGTGCGCTTTGCCAGCGCCTCGCGCAGTTCTTCCTCCGACCGGAGCCGTCCATGCCGGTAGAAGGCGGCAAAATCCTCGCCGTCCAGCAGAAAACGGAGCGTTTTCGCGGCGTCGTGCGGCACCTGCGGAAGGGGAAGAGAGGTCAGAAAGCCCATCGCCCAAAGCAGAGCGGCATACCCCTCGTAGCCCCATTGCAACTGGAAGGCGTCGGTTTCGTCCGGCGCTTCGTCCGAGAGAAAGGACAGCTCGGCGTCGGTGAAAAACGCTTCCTTTACATAGCCGTCCTCCAGAAGCTGCTCCAGCAGAGCTGAAGCAGGCTCGGTATTTTTGTCATGGTAAAGGAAAGACTCCGCATACATACCGGCGGCGGCAAGCGCCGCCGCCCGTTTTGCTGTCTGCTTCCGGCTGCGGATCGGATTATTTTCCGGCTGCATCAATGATCGCCCCGAAGTCGGGCGCTTTTAAGGACGCGCCGCCGATCAAACCGCCGTCCACATCGGGTTCCGCCAGCAGTTCTGCGGCGTTCTTGGCATTCATCGAACCGCCGTACTGAATGGTCATGCCGTCTGCCGCTGCCTGATCGTACAGCTTTGCGATCACCTTGCGGATCATGCCGCAGACCTCGTTTGCCTGCGCGCTGGTCGCGGTCTTGCCGGTGCCGATCGCCCAAACCGGCTCGTAGGCGATGATGATGCGGGAGAGCTCCTCACGGGTCACGCCCTTGAGCGCCACCTTGGTCTGGAGTGCCACCAGCTCCTCGGTGATGCCGTTCTCCCGATCCTCCAGCATCTCGCCGACGCAGAGGATCACGGTCAAACCGGCGTCGAGCGCCGCACGGGTGCGGAGGTTGACCGTCTCGTTGGTCTCGGCAAAATACTGCCGCCGCTCCGAGTGACCGATGATAACATAGCCGACGCCCATCTCTTTGAGCATTGCGGCGGAAATCTCACCGGTGTACGCACCGGACTCTTTAAAATGGCAGTTTTGCGCGCCCACGCCGATATTGGTGCCTGCGGTGGCAGCCAGCGCGGTTTCGAGATTGGTGAAAGGTACGCAGACCACCACATCACAGCCCGCATTTGCCGCCAGCGGCTTTAACTCCTCGATCAGAGCCTTTGCCTCAGGACGGGTCTTGTTCATCTTCCAGTTTCCGGCGATGACCGCCTTGCGAAGTGCCTTGTTCATAATCAGTTCCTCCTCATTGATGTTTCATGAAAAATCCGCCGCCGGCACGGCGACGGATCTTCGGGTCGGTTTTTACTTGTCGTTGAGCGCGGCAATGCCGGGCAGCTCCAGCCCTTCCAGGAATTCCAGAGACGCGCCGCCGCCGGTGGAGATGTGGGTCATCTTATCGGCAAAGCCCAGCTTCTCAACAGCCGCCGCGGAGTCGCCGCCGCCGATGATCGAAATCGCGCCGGACTCGGCAACCGCCTTCGCCACGGCGATGGTGCCGTGGGCAAAGTTTTCCCACTCGGAGACGCCCATCGGGCCGTTCCACACCACGGTGCCGGCGCCCTTGATGGCGTCCGCAAACATCTGCGCGGTCTTGGGTCCGATGTCCAGTCCCATGTAATCGGCAGGCATCTTATCGGCGTCCACCGTCTTGTAATTGCAGTTCGCGTCAAATTTGTCGCCCACCACATTGTCGATCGGGAGCAGGAATTTCACACCCTTTGCCGCCGCGGAAGCGACCAGCTCCTTTGCCAGATCGATCTTGTCGTCTTCACACAGCGAGGTGCCGATCTCGTGACCGGCTGCCTTCTGGAAGGTGTATGCCATACCGCCGCCGATAATCAGGGTGTCCACCTTTTCGATCAGGTTCTTGATCACGCCGATCTTATCCGAAACCTTCGCACCGCCGAGGATCGCCACAACGGGGCGCCTCGGGTCGGAGCGCGCGCCGCCCAT
>CANQKG010000089.1 GCA_947624425.1 uncultured Clostridia bacterium
GACCCACCCTGATCGCGGCGGAGGAGCAGACTGCCGGTCGCGGACGGCTGGGACGCGCCTTTTATTCCCCACAGCAAAGCGGCTGTTATTTCACCCTGCTGCTCCAACCGAACGCCGCACTTTCCTCCACTGTGCTGACCACCGTGGCGGCGGCGGTGGCGGTCTGCCGTGCCGTGAAAGCCTGCAGCGGCGCCGAAACCGAGATCAAGTGGGTCAACGACATTTACCTAAACGGGAAAAAGCTTTGCGGCATTTTGACCGAGGCGATCACCGATTTTGAATCCCAAACGGTCAGCAGTCTGATCATCGGAATCGGGATCAACACCGGCGCTCTCCCGCCGGACGCCCCGCCCGAAGTACGGGAAATCGCCGCTTCCCTTTACCAAACATCGGTAGGACGCAACCGGCTGATCGCCGAAACGGTGAACGAGCTTCTCTCCCTCCTGCAAAGCGGCGTCAAAACCTGTCTGCCGGAGTACCGCGCACGCTCGTTTCTCCTCGGCAGGGAGATCGCCTACCGGCAAAACGGCGTCCTGCACACTGCACTGGCAAAGGATATTGCGGACGACGGCGGTTTGATCGTGTTGGAAAACGGTCAGCCGAAGGTACTCAATTCGGGAGAGGTCAGTGTAAAACAAAAGCAAGGAGAACCGACATGAAAGAAGAAAAGCTATTTTCCCCGCTCCACCTGATCCTGTGCGGTCTGTTTGCCGCCCTGATTGCGGCAGGCTCGTTTTTACGCATTCCGATCCCGCCGATGCCGATCACGCTGCAAATCTTTTTCACCACCATGGCAGGCATGGTGCTTGGGAAAAAACTCGGCGCCATCTCTGTGGCGCTTTACATCTTCATCGGGCTGATCGGCGTGCCGATCTTCAGCACCGGCGGCGGATTGGGCTACCTGCTTCAGCCCAGCTTCGGCTATCTGCCGGGCTTTGTGGCAGGCGCTTATTTCTGCGGTTTTTGGGTTGAGAAAAAGCATAACTGCTCCGTTTCCACCCTGACCGTTGCCTGCATCGGCAACATTCTGCTGATCTATCTGATCGGGTGCGGCTATGCCGCTATGATCTCCGCCTGTTACACCCACCAGCCGCTGGCAATCGGAACGCTTGTGTTCAGCTACTTTTTACTCTTCCTGCCGGGCGAATTTGTGAAAATGCTCTTAGTGATCCTCATCTGCAAAAAATGGCTCCCGCTTTTCCGAAAGCTGGCGCACATTCCACTATAAAAATGCCGTCCAAATGGACGGCATTTTTTATCGCTGTACGCTGTTTAGGAGGTCGTAGACTTCCTCCTTGGTTTCCATTTGCAGCGCTTTACCCGCCACCTCGTTTGCCTCCGGCACCGTCCAGGCGGAAATGGATTTCCGCATCAACAATACCGAGGACGGACTGACGCTGCATTCGTCCAGCCCGAACGAGATCAAAAGCGGCAGCAGCAGCGGATCGGCGGCGGCCTCGCCGCTGATCCCGATCGGCACGCCGCGCTGCTTGGCACACGCGACCATATGCTGCAGCAGACGCAGCAGTGCAGGCTGATAATTGGAATCCAGATATGCCACCTGGGCGTTGTTCCGATCCACCGCCATCAGGTACTGGGTGAGATCGTTGGTGCCGATGCTGAAAAAGTCCGCCTCATGAGAGAGGATATCGACCGTCATGGCGGCGGCAGGCGTTTCCAGCATCACGCCGAGCGGGATATCCTTGCGATACGGAATACCCAATACGTCCAGCCGGTGCATTTCCCCCTGCAAAATTCGGCGCGTTTGCCGGATCTCCTCCACGCAGGTGACCATCGGCAGCAAGATCCGCAGGTCGCCGAACGCCGAAGCGCGGAGCATGGCGCGCAGCTGCACCCGAAACATATCATCCCATTTCAGGCAGAGCCGCAAAGACCGGCAGCCCAATACGGGATTGCGCTCTTTCGGCAATCCGATCGCCGACAGCATTTTATCCCCGCTGATGTCCAGTGTCCTGATCGTGACCGGGCGACCCTTCATCTGCTCCATGACATTCTGATAGGCATACAGCTGCTCCTGCTCACCGGGGAGCGCGGACGCCCGCAAAAACAGATACTCCGTCCGCAAAAGGCCGACGCCCTCGCCGTCGGCGTCCGGCACCATCGAAGCATCGGAGTCCTGCACGATATTGCAAAGCAGCGAGATCCGATGGCCGTCGGCGGTCACCGTTTCTTTCCCGACAAATTTGCTCAGAGAGATAAGCTCACGCAGCATCATCTGCCGCCGTTCCTCGTAGAGCGCGATCTCCTCTTCGGTGGGATAAAAGATCACCGTTCCCTCGCCGCCGTCGAGAAGAACCGGCGCGCCGTCTCCCACCAGCTCCAGCGCATTCTCCACACCCAGAACCGCCGGTATACCGAGCGCACGGGCAAGGATCGCGGCATGGGAGGTTTTGCCGCCGGTTTCGGTGATGATCCCCGCCACTCCTTTCCGGCGGATCCCCACCGTCATGGACGGAGTCAGCTCATGAGTGACAAGCACGCTGTCGGGAGACAGATCGGAAATATCGATTTCCTGTACATCCAATAAGGCCGACAGCACGCCGTTTTTGACGTCACGAATATCCACCGCACGCTGTACGGTCAGCTCATCCTTTGCGGAAGAAAGCAGATCCACAAACCAGTCGCAGCTTTTTTCCAAAGCCGCCTCAGCGCAAAAGCCCTCCTCCAGTATGAGTTTTTGCATCGACGATGTGAGAGAGGGATCCCGAATCATCATAACATGACCGGACAGTATCTCCGCCTCGGGCAGACCGACCTCCTGCTCGATCCGCCGCGCTTTCTGCTCGGTGCGCTGGCAGTAGGCGTCGATTGCCCTTTCCAGACGGCGGAGCTCCTCCTCGGGCGATGACGGCGAAAAAGACGGATAGGAAAGGTCGGGCTGCAAAAGCCGCACCGCTTTGCCGATCCCGATCCCGATCGAAGCACCGATTCCCTGTTTCATGGCCGTCACCTCCCTTCTATTTCTACGATACTCTATTTTGCCCAATTTGTCCAGCGATTTTTAGAAAGAAAAGCCGCCCTCGCAAAGAGAGCGGCTCAGTTTGTCAAAAAAGCCATCCGTAACGAAATATTTTTAATCCGTCACGGAGGCGGACATGTGCCGCCGCAGTGACACCCTGAAAGAAATTACGGTTTTGAATCCCTCCACCGCGCTTTAGCGCGGTCCCTTTCCTCTTGCGGTGCCCAATTTTGCTTTTGCTCGCGGTCACGCTCGCGCAAAATTGACCGCAGCGCCATTCCCGCCTCGCTGTTTCGCCCACAGGGCGCGCTTCGGCGGCAAAGCCCTTTGACAAGGGAGGTCTTGACAAAGACGCCAGCATTAGCGTAAATCACATTTGTCCTCAAAAGGCAAGGATTTACTTTTCCTGCGGCGCCAAGCGCTTTAATGCCGGAGAAAGCGCGGGGCGGAGAATTTGTGCCAGCGGCACCGCGATCACCACTGCCAGCACGGCGTTGACGGTCGAGGTCGCCGCCTTCATGCCGACCGAGATCAGCGTGGTCTGCCATTCCACCCGCTCGAAGAAATACGCCTCCACAAAGCTCTTGCCGACATAGAGTATCACATAACTCAGCGAGCCGACCACACCGCCGACAATGTCACCCAAAAGCTGCCGCTTTCGGGTCATCTCCCCTTTCGGGTGAGAGATCAAACCGGCGAAAAAGCCGATGCAGAACTTAAAGGCAAAGGTGAAGGGAGCGGAAGCGATATACACCGGATCGAACAGGTCATAGAGAGCAGAGCCGATCCCCGCCGACAGTCCGCCGGTCACGCTGCCGAACAGCAGTCCGGACAGCACGCACATGGCATTCCCAAAATGAAAACGGGTCACGCCGACCGGGGTCATCAGCTTGATCTGCGGCAAGGAAAGGACGAAGACCACTGCGGACATCAGTCCGATCGCCACCAGCCTCCACGCATAATTGCTTTTTTGATTCATAAAAGATCATCACCTTTCAAGACTATAAGAGCCGGTACCCTTTGAGCGAATGCTCCTGCTTAAGCCAGCCGAGACAGGACTCCAGCAGTACGCCATGACGCGGTTCGGTATCGTAGCTGAAGGTGCGGCGGATCGCAAGCTCAAGAAACCGTGTCGCCCGCTCGATGGCGATCGGCAGGCTGTCCCCCTGCAGCAGGCTGCCCACAATCACCGACGCGAAGATGTCGCCGGTGCCGGGATAGGCAACCGGCACATAGTCACAGTCCACCCGCCAGAACGCACCCCGTTTCCCGTCATAACCGATGTTGCTGATCTTGCCGTCCGCCATCTCCACGCCGGTCATCAACACATACTCCGGCCCCATGCGGGACAATCGAAGCAGCTTGCTTTTCGCCTCGCTCTGGGTGAGCGGCAATGCGGGATAGCTTTCCCCCAGCAGGATCGAGGTTTCGGTCAGGTTCGGCGTAATCAGATCCGCCATACCGATCATCTCGGTCATCCGCTGCCGCATCTGCGGCGTGCAGGTGCGGTAGGGCTTTCCGTGATCCCCCATCACGGGGTCCACCACGATCAGCGCATCGGGATAGGCACGGAAAAAATCCAGACAGTGATCCACCTGCTCCTGCGAGCCTAAAAAGCCACTGTATACCGCGTCAAAGGACAGCCCCAGCTCCCGATAATGGGAAAGCGCCGCCGGAATAAAATCGGTCAGGTCGCGAAATACGACCTCCCCGAAACCGCCGGTATGGGCAGACAGCACCGCTGTCGGCACCGCGCAGACCTGTACCTCCATGGCGGACAGGATCGGCAGGATCACCGAAAGGGAGCATCTGCCGACACCCGAAAGATCGTGGATCGCCGCAATACGCTTGACCGGTTCCATCATACCGTTTTCCTCCTATACGGACGCCGGGCTTATGATTATTCTACCGAAGCCGTAGAGCAGTTTGCAACTCGGCATTTTTGCGGCGGCGTCCTTCTTGTTTATCTAAAATCACGAAAAAAGCATATCATATTTTCTGCTGATTGGCAACAATCGACATAGTATAACAGGATAAAAAGTTTACATTACATATCAATTTCATTAAATAAAATAATTATTGCCTTAAAATACTTGATTTTTTATCTATTATGCTAAAACTTTTCCGACAAATCTTTCCGCGTTTGAAACGAGAGAAAAATATCATAATAGGAATGTGGCGAAAAAGCCACTGAAAGAAAGGGGCGACCAAGCATGACCAAGCAGATGAGCGCAGTTCTCAAAGGCGTTGCGGTGGGCAGCGCGATCGGCGCCGCCACCTATATGATGGCAGGACAGAGCAAAAAGCAGGGTCGGTCGATCAAGAAAAACGCCGGACGCGCCATGCAGGCGGTCGGCGACATGATCGAAAATGTTGCCTGCATGATGCGGTAACACGCAAAAAATCCACCGGCGTTCGCACCTGCTGAGGAGCAAGCCTACGCTGCGGTGGATTTTTTTGCATTTTCTTTTCGGCGGGCAAGCCACCAGAAAAACAGAGTGACCAGCACTCCGAGCAGTGCGCCGCCCGCGTCGATCAGGATATCCCGCACCTCGCCGGAGCGACCCGCCACAAAGGACTGGTGAAACTCATCGGTACAGGCGTACAAAACGGCGGCGAGCCATGCCGCGGCAGTGGTGGGGAAAAAGCGGCGGCGGTAGGAAAACAGCGCGTTCCCAAGCCAGAAGCCGAGACCGCCATACAGGCAGAAGTGAGCGCCTTTTCGAACAATGGTTTGCAGCGCCTCAATCATGCTGCTTGTCTGCTCCGACGGAAGCTCGTCGAAAGCGGGATAAAAGGTTTGCAGGATCAGGCGGATCACCCGACCGCTCTGCCCGCTCGAAGTATCGGCGTTCTGGGCGGAGAAATAAAAAATCAAACCCGCCCAGCCCAGCACACAGAGCCATAATGCCGCGTGAAGCAACGTTTTCTTTTTCATTGGCATCCCTCCGAAAAATAGATAAAAGGATAACAGTTTGGTCATGCGGCGGCAAGCGCCAAAACCGCACAGCGGGTCTATGTTCCTGCTGATTTTGATACAAAATAATTCTCATCACCGTTTAATCGTCAGTAAGCCGCGCTTCTATTTGCTCTTTTCAGCAAACAGTTAATTTATCATTTCACAAAAGGAAATTTTCCTTCAATAAAATGCCGATATTCCGGTTGGTCAATCGCCTCTTCATATTCTTTTTGCATGGTTCTTTCGATCCATTCCAACTGCGTCTGACTTGCGTCCTCATATCGTGAAACAGAAAGAAGTCCTTCCTGTTCCGC
>CANQKG010000090.1 GCA_947624425.1 uncultured Clostridia bacterium
CAACGGCGGCTACACCCGGATTACCAAGCTGGGTCCGAGACGCGGCGACGCGGCGGAGATGGCGATCATCGAGCTGGTATAAGCGTCATAGCAATCAAAAAGCGAATAGAACCGAAAAAAACCGGAGCACCTGCTCCGGTTTTTTAGTTCGCACTTGTGGCTGGGTGAGAATAGCAGATTTTTCTGCCCGGAACGAAATGCGGTGCGGCGATAGCGCTATATTGACAATCTCTTTAGCGGGTGGAGGGATTTTAGTTTGCTGAAAGCAAACTAAATGCGGTTTTGAATTTGAATCCCACCACCATGCTGACGCATGGTCCCCCTCCTCTTGCGGTTCCCAATTTTGCTTATGCTCGCGGTAACGCTCGCGCAAAATTGACCGCGGCGCCATTGCCGCCTCGCTTCATCGCCCACCGGGCGCGCTTCGGCGGCAAAGCCCTTTCACAAGGGAGGTTTTGACAGGAACGGCAGCGCAGCGGTTTGAAATGGGATAAGTGAACACAAGAAGATTTTCCGTGGCTGGTTCAGTATCGTCTTCTGTCAGCTTGTTTTGCTAAAATTTCTATCAAAACTTGCTTGTTCGCCAGAGCCTCCCTTGTCAAAGGGAGGGGGACCGCGCTTGCGCGGTGGAGGGATTCCAAAAGAACTGGGCAAATTGGGAACCGCAAGAGGCGGGGGACCGCGCTTTGCGCGGTGGAGGGATTCATCACTCACAAAGCAAGTGAAAACTTCGCGTCTGCTGTACGCCTGCCGTTTCCAGAAAGCCAATCAAATCCTCGCGTCTGCCGAAGCCTGTCCGGCGGGCGGCGCGGTGAAAAAACACCCCGATTTTTTTGGTTTTGGGCGTTGTTTTGCCCGCGGGAGTGTGATAAAATAAAAGATAACCGGGTAAAAGATAACCGGGCGGCAAGCGCTTTGCCGCTTTTTGAAGCATGACCGCCCGCCGCAAGAAAAGGAGGTGACAGCATGGATACGGGACCCGAACGAAGACATACCGTAAAATCAGAAAAGAGAAAGGATGATATCCATGCTGGAGCCAAAGGAAATCGAAACACTGCTGACCGGCAAGGAGTGGAGCGCCCTGCGCGGGCTTTTGTGTGAGCTGGAGCCTGCCGACATCGCGGTGCTGCTGGGGGAGATCCCGCCGGAGCAGCTTCCGGTGGCGTTTCGGCTGCTGCCGAAGGATCTGGCGGCGGAGGTGTTTGTCGAGTTTGACGGCGACGATCAGGAGCATCTGATCCACAGCTTTACCGACGCCGAGCTGCGGGAGATGCTCGACGAGCTGTTCGTGGACGACACCGTTGACCTGATCGAGGAGATGCCGGCGGTGGTGGTCAAGCGGATCCTCCGCCATACCGACGCCGAGACCCGTAAGGCGGTCAACCAGATCTTAAACTATCCGAAGGACTCGGCGGGCAGTATGATGACCATCGAGTTTGTCGACCTCAAACAGAACATGACCGCCGCCGAAGCGATCAACCGGATTCGGGCGGTCGGCGTGGATAAGGAAACGGTTTACAGCTGTTATGTGATCGACCAGAACCGGCACCTGCTCGGCGTGGTGTCGATCCGCGCGCTGCTCTTTGCCAAGGACGATGAGCGGGTCGGGGAGATCATGGACACCAATATCATCTCCGCCGCCACACTGGAGGACAGAGAGGACGTCGCGCTGAAGTTCGCGAAGTACGACTTTCTGGCGCTGCCGGTGGTGGATAACGAAAACCGGCTGGTCGGGATCATCACGGTGGACGACGCGGTGGACGTTTTGCAGGACGAGAACACCGAGGACTTCGAGAAGATGGCGGCGATCACGCCGGCAGGGGATGAAAGCTACCTGAAGACCTCGGTCTGGCAGCACGCCCGAAGCCGGATCCTCTGGCTGCTGCTTTTGATGCTCTCCGCCGCCCTGACCGGCACCGTCATCACCCGGTACGAGGCGGCGTTTGCCGCCGTGCCGCTGCTGGTCGCCTTTATCCCGATGCTGATGGATACCGGCGGCAACTGCGGCTCTCAGTCCGCCACCGTGGTGATCCGCGGCCTCGCGCTCAAAGAGATCGAGCCGCGCAACGTGCTGCGGGTGCTGTGGAAGGAGCTGCGGGTCGCCCTGCTGGTCGGAATAGCGCTGGCGGTGGTCAACAGCCTGCGGGTCTGGCTGATGTACCATAACCAGACCGAGGTGGCGTTCCTACCGCTTTGCATCCTGCTGTCGGTCACCTTGATCATCGTGGTGATGCTGGCAAAAGCCCTCGGCTGCCTGCTGCCGATCGCCGCAAAACGGTGCGGGCTTGACCCCGCGATCATGGCGTCGCCGCTCATCACCACCATTGTGGATACCTGCTCGGTGCTGGTCTTCTTCTCCCTTGCCACCCGGATGATGGATTGGCTGATACCGTAAACACAACCATGAATTTTTTGTGCATTTTTCACAAATAAAAAGTTACATTTTTGGAACACGAGCCATGAAAAAGTGTTGACTTCCCCAAACGGCTTCGGTATAATAATGATAAGAGGGGGAAAGTCCCCTTTCGTACACTTATGCAAAGATTTAGGAGGATGTAATGATGAAGAAAAAGCTACTGAGCGTTCTTCTTTCGGCAGCGATCCTGTCCACCTCCGCCCTGTCTATGTTTGTGGGTGTGTCCGCCGCGGAAGCGGAAGCGGACGCCGCACCGGCAGCAGAGACACAGCGCGGGGATGAAGAGGGGTTTGATCTGCTCGAAAGCAATGAAACCTACGACCCGAATAATATTTTATCGGCGTTTTTGTGTGACGACGATACTATCTTCGGCGCGTATAACGCGATCGATCCGAACGACCTGCAGTTTGCGCCGGACGGCAGCAAGGCAAAGTTTGAGATCGACGCCACAACCGCCGCCTGCGGCACCAACCAGTCGCTGAAGTTCACTTCGTATAATTCCGGCGCGGGGCAGGGCTTCTTCCGCTGGGGCGGCGTGACCGGCACCTTCAGCGCAGATAACTATCTGGACGATCTGGACGCCAAGCTGCTTGCCGGCGGGTACGATGATGTGAACCTCAAGCTCGTCTTCTGGGCAAAGGCAGAGGTGGAAGGCAGCAGACTGAATGTCTCGCTGGACGTCAAGAACACCGCGTTCTCCAAGGCGGTCGAGCTGACCACCGAATGGGCGAAGTATGAGCTGGACGCCAAAGAGATGCTGGGCGGCGAGGATTCCCCGCTGCCGCAGACCCGTAACCAGAACTTCATGCAGGCCGTTTTGGATGTGGAAAACGGCGTGCCGGACGCCCATTGGAACGCCGGCCTCAACGAGTCCTCTCTCTCCCGTATCCGCTTCCAGGTGACCTCCGAGATGCAGGGTCACCCGGTCTGGCTGGATGAGATCGGCTTTGAGTACAGCGGCTTTGAGATCGCGCCGGAGCAGAAGGCAATTACCGTGGATTATGCCGACAGCTTTGTCCCGCACGACAAGGTCGTCAACGGCGATGTTCCTGAACCGGAAAATCCGTCCTCCGATGTGACTTCTTCCGAAGAGACCTCTTCCGAGGAAACCTCTTCCGTGACCTCTTCCGAAGAGGAGACCTCTTCCGAGGGGACTTCCTCTGTCGTCGCGGTAGATAACGATGAGATCCAGAAGTTTATCGACCAGGATATCTACAGCATCGCGGGCGATAAGTGGATCATCGACAACTTCAACAGCTACACCACCGATACCCTTTATTCCAGCTACTTTGATTGGTTCTACAACAAGGGCAAGAATAAGGACATCTACGGCGGTGTGGAAGCGCCGAACAACAAGACGGTCTATGAGGATGGCAATGGTAAAAAGTCTCCTCCCTACGGCACGGCTTCCAATCTGCAGTCTACCATCGAAAACGGCGCGCTCAAGCTCAGCTGGACCAAGACCAAGCCGGACGCCAACTGGTCGTGGCTCAACAAGACCTATTTCTATCCGACCATTCGGTTCCGTCCGAACAATGCGTTTAAGGACGGCAAGATCCTGCCGGGCGACGGTTGGGCAATCAATGTGAAGAGCACCGTGGATATGGGCAAGGTCACTGCCAAGCTCCATGTGGACGGCAACAGCTCGGTCTATGAGTATGAGACCACGATCACGCCCAGCACCACAACGCTGAAGATCCCCTATGCAAGCCTCCAGAGAACCGGTATGCCGGTCAATCTGGACACCATGGAGAAGCTGCTCGGCAGAAACGAGGCTCTGGTTCTCACCCTTGCATTCTGCGAAGGGGAAGGCGCCGACCGTGACGGCAAGAACCTGCCTTCTTCCGGCAGCGCGACCTTTGATAACGCCCGGTTCTACACCGATAACACCGCTTATACCGCCGCAGTGACCAATGCGAAGTCCGCCGCTACCGTGGACACCACCGGTATGGACGCCGAGCAGGTTGCGCTTTACAACGCCGCCATGCAGAAGGTCAACGCAGAGTATGCGGCTCTCGGCGGAGCAGGCACTCCCAAGCAGTACAGCCTGATCGCCAACAAGTACGCCTATGCCGCCAAGTTTGTCGGCGTAGAGGTCAAGGTCGACGACGTGGTTGCTGCCGATTCCAACAACAACTCCACCTCGCCCAAGACCGGCGACAGCGCTCCCATTGCGCTGGCAGCGCTCTTTATGATCGGCGCCGGCTGCACCGCGATCCTGCTGGGCAAAAAGCGGAAGGTCAGATAACCTCCGAATCATAAGCAAGCCTTATGCTTGACCTGATTTGCAGGGAAGCGACATAGCTTCCCTGCTTTTCGGTAAAGCGGTTTAAGCGCTTTGACAACGGTTCACGCAGCGTAAAACGCTGTATGCGGCGTCTGCGGCTTTCAAAAAGCGCAGACGGACAAAATGAAAAGAAAGAGGGCATTTTTGATGAAAATTCGTGCAGCATTGACCGCAGCGCTTGTTGCCGCAGCATCTGTGGCCACGATGTTGTCCGTCCCCGCTTCCGCGGCGGATATGAAAACCGTCTTGATCAATGACTTTGAGACGCTCACCACTGCCGACGTTGGTTCTGCGGCGACCGCCGAGAACGGCTTTATCCTCAGCATTGACGAGACCACCAGCGCGCATGACGGCTCCAAGTCGCTGAAGGTGCAGGTAGATCCCAGCCAGCACTGCTACTTCTGGCGTGTGATCCCGGAAGAGAGCTATCTCTTCAGCAATATGTACTATGATATGCTCAACGGGATCGCCGATCATGATATTTATTTCACTTTCTGGGCAAAGGCTTCCGAGCCGACTATGATCGACCCGCTCCTTTATATCATGAAGACCCTGTATCTGCCAAACGGCTATCATGCTTATCTCACCACCGAGTGGCAGAAGTTCTCCTATCGTATCAACGATGCGGTCGGTCAGGAAAAGGATAAGACCGAATCCTTTGGCAAGACCATTCTGGAGTGCCTGCAGACCGGCGGCAGCGCGGCGAACGATAAGAAGGACGCCTATATGCACAGCCTGCGGTTCGACCGTGAGGATCAGGGCAAGGACGGCAGAAAGAACTTCACCGGCACCATCTGGATCGATGACATCTGCTTCACCGGTGAGAAGTTCTCGGCCGGTTCCAAGGATTCTCCCGGAAAGGACGAGTTTGATCCGGATGACGGTTATTTCCAGATGAAGTATGTGGATACCGCTACCTACGGTTCCACCGAGACGATCATGCCTCCCGAGGGCGGTGCGGCTCCGGCTGCTTCGTCTGCGGTAGAGGAGGTTTCTTCCGCAGCAGAGGAAGTGTCCTCTGAAGAGGCGTCCTCCGAAGAAGTATCCTCCGAGGAAGTGTCCTCCGCGGCGGTAAGCTCCACCGCTTCCGAGGCCGAGGAAGGCGGACTTTCCACCGGCGCGATCGTCGGGATCGTGATCGCGGTCATCGTGGTGATCGCAGGCGTCTGCGTGGGCGTCTACTTCTACAAGAAGAAGCAGGGCGAAGCGCCGGACGGCGACGCCCCGGACGATAACGCATCGAACGATAATCCCCCGAGCGACACAGAAGCATAAGTAATTTGGTTCTATCGAAAAGGCACGCAGGATTTTCCTGCGTGCCTTTTTTGTGCGCTCTTACGGTAAGTGACAGCAACGGACTTTTCGCCCGATCCCAAGCGAGGGCGGCGATGAAGCGCTATTGACAAACAATTTAGTGGGGTGGCAGTATCAGATTTTTGCCCGAAACGGGGCAAGCGCGCTTTGAATCCCACCACCATGCTGCCGCATGGTCCCCGGCAGATTGTCAAGCAAGTGCAACACCAAAGACCTCAGCGGGAG
>CANQKG010000091.1 GCA_947624425.1 uncultured Clostridia bacterium
CTATTATCGATCAGCTCCGTCGCATACCGATAATAGTCCTTTGCGTACCGGTACTGCCGTAAGCTGTACTCGCCGAATTCCACGCCGAGGTGGCTTTTGAACTCGCACCAGTTCGACCACAAAAGGCCGCAGGCGGCGATATAGCAATAGATTTTTGCCCGGATCGCATCGGTACACGCTTCCCCCGCCTGCTCAAAATAGATTTGGATCAGCCTGTCCACCTGCCGCTTATGATACAGGCTGTAGATGCAGAACATGGCGATATCCACATGAGGATCCTGCATACCGGCGTACTCCCAGTCGGTCAGCTGCAATGCCTCGCCGTCCGGCGTGTCATAAAACAGGAAATTGTCCGGCACCGCGTCGATATGGGTCAGGCAGAGGTCGGTTCTGGTCTGCTTTGCATATTCCCGCAGCGACAGCACGTTTTCCTTGGTTTTAATATAGTCCCGGTAGATGGAAGGTCTGCCCTCCCAGAGCGATTCATAAAACACGATCTGCCCGAAAATATCGAAGGTATGCCCGACGCGCAGCTTCATTTTATGAAAATCCGAAAGCAGCTTCATACATTTTTTCAGATCCTCGGTATCGTCCGCGTCGCAGACCCGCACTCCGTTTAAAAACTTTGTGATCTTATAACCGTTTTGCGGGTCGATAAATACCGGGTCATCGCACAGGCCGAGGCCGGATATCGTCCGAAACACCTCGGCTTCATGCTCCCGGTCGATCAGCTGATCCGTTCCCTCGCCCGGGATCCGCATGATGTACTTTCCGCCCTTTGCGGTAAACAGGAAGCTCCGGTTGGTCATCCCCTTTTTGAGAACACTGATATCGGTGATCTCATCCTCCCGGCAGGAAAGCGCTTTTGCAATCGCCCGGATCGCGTCCGACTGAAGCTGATTGGAGTCCGAATCCAGATCCCGCAGCTGCTCATAGGTGTTGATCTCCACCACATCGGTGCTTTTTACCACCTTCGCGCAGAGGATCATCCGATCCTTTTGGCAAAGCGTTTCCTCCCAAAAGCAATCCGCATATCGGGCGGTATCCATCTCCCCAAGCCGCTTTCGCACGACCGCCGCCTCCGGCTCGGCCAGATAGGCGATCCCCACCATGGCGTTCCCCGCAATTCTCTCCGGTACCAGAGCAAGCTCCGTTTTTCGGGTCACCCTCACACTCGACTCTTCCTCGATCAAATCGCTCACCATATACCAGCTGTACAGCTCCGTTTTGTCAAAGGGATTACAGTCGCACCAAATATCACAGGGAATGACATAGGTGTTGCGGATCCGGTCGGAAACGAGCGCCAGAGAATGAAGATTGTTCTTTGCGGCATACTCCTCATTGACTGCAAGGTCTACCCCGTAATCATCGATCAAATACTCGAACGCTTCCTTCATAAAGCCGACCACGACGGTGATATCCTTTATCCCGACCTCATGCAGCTGCTTTATCAATCTGTCGATCAGCTTCTCGCCGTTGACCTCCAGCAGCGCTTTCGGCGTAGAAAGATTGATCGGCACCATTCTCATGCCAAACCCCGCCGCCAGAATGATCGCGTTGCGGGGCGCTTTTTCCCGGATTTGCGTGCGCGCCAGCTCGGTCAGCCCTGCCTCCTCGCTGAGGTAGCCCTGCTCCGTTAAGGATCGCAGCGACCGATTGACCACGCCGAGGCTGTGGCCGGACGCCTCCGCCAAGGCGCGCTGATTGCTGTACGGCTCATGCAGCAATGTGCGCAATATGTCCGCTTCCTGCAAATTCATGAACATCTCTCCTTGTATTTTCGTGAACAAACAGATAAACCAAACCGCCTTATTGCTCCGACCGGGCGAAGCTGCAAAACGAAAGGCGATCGATAAAGCGCTCGTTAAAATCGGGATCTCCGCCGAGATTTACCGGTATGGCCGCTTTTGTAAGCTGCCGAAGCTCCGCACGGCGGCGCCGGTTTAACAGAAGATGCTCCGCTCCGGCAAGCGCCCCGTTTCCGATTGCCCGTGCCTTCCCGCCGAGCGCGGCCGGTATCAGACCGATCCGAACGGCGCCGGAAAGGTCAATATGTCCGCCGAAGCCCCCGGCGATGCAGAGCTCGGATATTTCCTCTGCCGCCGTCCCCGAAGCCTTCATCAGCGTTTCGATACCGGCGGCGATCGCGGCTTTTGCAAGCTGCGCCGCCCGAATATCGGCCTGTGTGAGCTTCACCCCCGACGCCGGGATCTGCAATTCCTCCTGCGCCGCCCCGCTTTCGTCTATCATGCCGAGCGCCAGAAAAGCCGCAAGGGCGTCCAGCAGTCCGGAGCCGCACAGCCCCACGGGAGCGGCGTCCCCGATCGTATGGAACCGTATCCTTCCGTTTTCCGTCCATACCCGGTCGATCGCGCCGGGTATGCTGCCGCAGCCGCACGAAATTCCCGCGCCTTCAAACGCAGGCCCCGCCGCGGCCGAGGTCACAAAAAGCGTTCCGTCTTTCCAGAGGGCGATCTCCCCGTTTGTCCCTATATCACAAAGCATATTGGTCTCGCCTGCACGGCAGATACCGCTTGAAAGCACCGCACAGGTGATATCCGCTCCTACAAAAGCGCCGATACAGGGCGGCAGATAGGCATTTCCGCCAAAAGCCGGCAATTCTTCATCAAACAGCCTGTCCGCCTGAAACGGCGCCCGCGAAAGGCAGGTCACATCCTGCCCTGTCAGCAGGTAGAGCATGGTGGTATTGCCGGTGATGACAAAAGAATTCACCGTTTCACCCGCCCTTCCCGCTTCGGAAAGAATGCGGGCAAGCATACGGCTCACACATTCGGTCACCCCGCCGCGCAGCCGCCGCGCGTCACCCGACAGCGCGGCCGATATCCGCCCCATCACGTCGGCGGCACATCCGCACTGCGGATTTTCAGCGCCTGCTTCTCCGACCGGCTCTCCCGTGACCAGATCACAGATCCGCACCGCCAGAGTGGTGGTGCCGATATCGATCGCCGCGCCCAGCTTGCCCGGCATGGGATCGGCTGCATTTGCCGCCGTCCTGCCGCCGAGTTCAATCTGCTTTGATTTAACCTCTTCGGGAAGAGTGACCGCAGCGTCGCCAAGCAGGATCGCCTGACAGATCAAACGCCCGCCGAAAGCCCGCTCCCGCTCGTTCGGTTCTGAAACAAAGCCTCGGATCTCCGCTTTGCATTTGCCGCAATTTCCGTGTCCGCCGCAGGGTTTGGCTATATCAATACCGCCGCTTTCCAGAACTTTTGCAAGAGCATCCGGCGCATGAAAAGATACCTTCCAAGTCTTTGCGCCGCGCCGTACCGTCAGCGTATTCAACGCTCTATGGCCCCGTCTTTATCGAATTTGGCAGCCGCGTCAAAGAACGCGTCGATATTCTCCCACCGCGCCATCGGAGGGACGTCGCAGCCGGTAGACAGGATAAAATTCGGATTGCCGCCGCATTCCGCCAAAAGCGACTTGACCGCTTTTTTAACGCTTTCCGGCGTTCCGTGCCGCAGCTCGCCCGCAGGATCGATATTGCCCATCACGACGGTATTTTCGTCCACACGGTCAAGAATCTCTTTCATCGAAACGGCGTTGCCGAAATGGTAAGCCGCCGCACCGGTGGAAAGAATGCTGTCTAGGCTCTGCACGGTATTGTTGCCGCAGTTGTGATAAAGCAGGAGAAAGCTGTCGTCCTGCAGCGCATCCACGATTTTTTTGACATAAGGCGACGAAAACTCATCCATCATCGCCGGAGAGAGTACGCCTGCCAGCGGTTCCGCCATCAGAATTCCGTTTGCACCCGCAGCCTTATAGGCAGTTCCGTAGGCGATCAGAAATTCCGTTGCCTTATCCAGCACAAGCTGTACCGTTTCGGGCTCGTCGTAGCAAAGGTACATGATCTCGGTCACGTCAAGAAGCCTTCCCGCCAAAGAATAGGGTCCGATCATGCCCGCAAAAACCGGCCTGTCCCCGATGCGGTCAACCGCCTTCCGGACGCCGTCGATATATAAACCCGTCCGTCCGGCTCCCACAGGAGGGATTGCCATGGCTTCGGCTCCCTCTCCGGAGGAGATGACCGCCCCCTTCACCGTCGGCACCTCGTCCTCCCGGATCACGATCTGCGCGCCGAAGCACTCCGCCTCGACCGACAGATCCATCAAGCTCACTGCGGCGGCCGCATCGACCCTCTCGGCGATCCGCGCCATTCCCTCCGCCTGAAGATCACTGTCGGATATCAGCTCCCGCACCGTGACCCCCATCAGCTGTATTGCCGGAAAAGACAGTATGGGCAACGGCTTTTTGACCTTCGTCTGTGTCTGCTCCTCCAGCCATTTTTTCATATTCCGTTTCATGGATCTGCTTCCTCCTCAGCCGTTTACCGGAAGATCCGGCGCATTACAACAGCACCGCTCCAAAATATGTCACCGTATCGGGACCGTTTACGTACCGCATACCCGCGGCGGCAGACAGGGCGGTCACATCCACCCCGTAGACCTCCAGCGAGGGCATCGCCCGCTCCGGGCGGCGGCACGGCCGGCCGGTTCTCATTCCGCACACGCTGCAAAGCCTGCACCCGCCCGCTCCGAGATGAAGCGCTGTCACACCGAGACGGTCGGCCGCGTCCCAAAGGCGCTGCCCCAACTCGTTATGCCGATCTCCCGCCGCCTTCATCCCCTCGAAATCAAAGCTGTCCGCAAGCGGACTGACGGTCTGATAGACAAGTGCCTTCTCATATCGGCGCAGCTGCCCGATCAGCCGGTCGATCGATCCGATACTCGGCGGACACATATAGCAGCCGCCGTAATTTCCGCAGGAATTGGCTTCGCACAATGCCAAAAAAGAACGGTCGGTTTTGATCTCCTTTACCGAAATGATCTCGGCTCGCTCGGCGCCGAGCGCAAGCGCGGTTTCCCGCAATACGGTCAAAGGATCGCCGGGCATGGTCATAACCGGTTACACAGCTCCACCGCTTTTTCCGCAGCACTCGCCGCGTCCGGCGTATAGGCGTCCGCGCCGATCTCGTCACAGAAAGCCTGCGTCACCGGCGCGCCGCCGATCATGATCTTCATCCGATCCCGGATCCCGGCCGCCTCGGCCGCTTTCACAACCTCCCCCATGACCGGCATAGTCGTGGTCAAAAGGGCGGAGAGGCAGATCAGCTTGCAATCCTGCTCGATCGCCGTGTTGATAAAGGTCTCGGGCGCGACATCGGTGCCCAGATCGATGACCTCCAGCCCCTTGCCTTCGATCATCATCTTGACCAAATTTTTCCCGATATCATGCAGATCTCCCTGCACGGTACCGATGCAGACCCGACCGGAGGCCTTTGTGCCTTCGGCGGCCAGCAGCGGCTTGAGAAGCGCCGCGCCCTGGTTCATCGCCCGCGCAGCCACAAGAACCTCGGGGACAAAGATCTCGTTATTTTTGAATTTGACGCCGATCACGTTCATGCCGGACATCAAGCCTTCCTCCAAAATCCTCTGGGCGGAGAACCCCTCATCGATCGCCTGCTGAACCAGCGTTTTTACGTCTTTTGCCCTTCCCGCCTGAAGTTTGGCAGAAATTTCCTCCAAAATCATCCTATATACCGCCTTTCCGGAAAATCGATCCGCATCTGGATGGCGCACATCATCTTCCCCATTATACGACAGATCGAATAAAAAATCAATCCCGCATTGCAAAACTAAAAATTACCTGCGATAAATCCTGTCGAATCACACAGACTACTACTGCAAACGCAAAGTCGCAGGAAAAAGAATTTTGAGTACAAGGAGATTAATATCATGGCTAGAAGCAACAAGCTGGTTGTACCGGCAGCACGCGAGGCGCTGGATCGTTTCAAGATGGAGTCCGCAAACGAGGTCGGCGTGAATCTCAAGCAGGGTTACAACGGTGATCTGACCTCCAAGCAGGCCGGTTCCGTGGGCGGTCAGATGGTCAAGAAGATGATCGAGGCCTACGAGAATTCCGCGAAATAACCCATAAATCCTATCCACGAGATGCTCTTACGAGCATCTCGTGTTGCTTTATCTCTCTCCCCATGTGAGACATAATTTCTTCTTATGGCTTCCGATTTAAGCTTTGGCGGTTTTGAATCCCACCACCGCTTCGCGGTCCCCCTCCCTTTGACAAGGGAGGTTTTGACAGTTGCGTTTAGCTTTGGGAGAATACATGAGCGCGGTCCCTGCTCTCTTGCGGTTCCCGACATCGGCTGCGGCGGGTAATCGCCTTGC
>CANQKG010000092.1 GCA_947624425.1 uncultured Clostridia bacterium
TTCCGTCAGCATATTTTGTTAAAATTTCTATCAAAACATGCTTGTTCGCCAGTGCCTCCCTTGTCAAAGGGAGGGGAACCATGCGTCAGCATGGTGGAGGGATTCACAGTCCGCAAAGCATAATTACAACCGCCATTCCCGCCTCGTTTCATCGCCCGCTGGGCGCGCTTCGGCAGGAAAGCCCTTTGACAAGGGAGGTCTTGACAAGGACGGCAGCTTTGCGGTTGAAAAGAGATAAGTGAAACAATAAAATCTTCCGGTGTCGCGTCCGTTGATATCTTCCGTCAGCATATTTTGTTAAAATTTCTATCAAAACATGCTTGTTCGCCAGTGCCTCCCTTGTCAAAGGGAGGGGGACCATGCGTCAGCATGGTGGAGGGATTCACAGTCCGCAAAGCATCATCACAACCGCCGTTCCCGCCTCGTTTCATCGCCCACCGGGCGCGCTTCGGCAGGAAAGCCCTTTGACAAGGGAGGTCTTGACAAGGACGATAGCTTTCGCGTAAATATTGTTTGTCCCTCGAAGCGTCTCGGCAAAGCCGAGACGCTTACTCCAATATCCGCAGCGCGTTTTGATAGGCGATCTGCTCCAATGCCGCGGAGGGCAGGTTCAGCCGGTAAAAGGCGGCGACCTCCTCCTTCGGCTCCCAGAGCGGGAAATCGGTTCCGAACAAAATCCGCTCCGCACCGTAGCCGCTAATATACCGGCGCATTTCCTCCGGCGACAGGTACCGAAAGCAGCTGGACAGATCCAAAAAGCAATCGGCGTCCCGCAGGCAGGCGTACGCTTCCTCAAACAGCGACCAGCCGCCCAGATGCGCCGCGATCACCCGCAGCCGCGGAAAAAGCTCCAGCACCCGCCGCAGTCGACGCGGGTGAGAAAAATCATGCCGCGGATCGCCGCAATGAAACAGCACCGGCATACCGTCTTGCAGGTAATCATAAAGCGGAAAAAGCCGCTTGTCGTCGATCGCAAACCCCTGCACGTCGGGGTGGAGCTTGATCCCTCGCAGTCCGATATCGGAAATGAACGCCGCTTCTTCCACCAGCCCTTCCATACCGGCGTGCACCGTTCCGAAACCGTAACACACGCTCTGCTTTTTAACCTCTCCCGCGACAAACTCATTGATATGCCGCACCTGATCGGGACGCTCCGCCACCGGCAGCAGCACAAAGCGGGTGATCCCCGCTTCCTTCCCCTTTTTCAGCAGGGTGTCCACCCTGCCGGTCAGGTCGGTGTGGATCCCGTAAAAGCGGCAGGTGGCGTCGGTCGCCTTTTCGGCGATCTTGTCGGGATACACATGGGTATGAAAATCAATCAGTTCCATCATCTTTCACACTTCCAGAAATAGGCGGAGTAGGGCGGAAGGATGCTGCCGCCCCCGAAATCATGCGGCTCGCCGGTGATCAAATCGACCGCCTGCCCGCAGCCCGCGTCAAAGTGGGCGGCAAAGGGAGCGCTGTCGATATTCACCGCGACCAGCACCCGTTCATCCTCGCTTTTCCGCTCGAAAATACACTGCTTATTTTGCAGCAGTACCGACCGGAAAGCGCCGCGGCAAAGCGCCTCGCTTTCCCGATGCGCGTTGCTGAGCGATGCGATCCACTTTGTCAAATCGTTCTCCTGCGGCGTTTGGAGGGCGGGACGAAGCGCGTCGTCCCCTTCCTCCTTCCTGCCGGTCAGACCCCACTCGCTCCCGTAATAGACGCAGGGGATCCCCGGCATACCGAACAAAAGCGCATAGAGCAGAGGCAGGTGACGCGGATTTTGCAAAATGCTTGCCGCACGGGTCACATCATGATTGTCCACAAAGCAAAACAGGTGCTTTCCCTTATAAAGCGTCCAGCTTTCGGGACCGAACTGCCGCAGCAGCGAATGGACGATCTCAAACAGGTTCTCGCTGTTGCAGCTGGAATAAAGTCCCTTGTAGCACTCGTAGTTGGTGGCGGAATGAAGCATACCGTCATTCACCCAGCGGTTGTAATCGCCGTGGAGCAGCTCCCCCATCAGCCAAAGGCCGTCGCCGAACTGTTGCCGCAGCTCGGACAGAAAGGCAAAATCAAGGCAGTACGCCACATCCAGCCGCAGACCGTCGATCCCGAACGCCTCTTTCCAGAACCGCACCGCGTCAAAGATATGGCGGCGCACCTGCGGATTTTGCAGGTTGAGCTTCACAAGCTCATAATGCCCTTCCCAGCCCTCGTACCAAAAGCCGTCGTGATAGCCGGAGTCGCCGTCGAAATTGAGGTAAAACCAGTCGCGGTAGGGAGACTCCCATTTTCGGCACAGCACGTCCTGAAACGCCCAGAAACCGCGCCCGACATGGTGAAACACGCCGTCCAGCACCACCCGGATCCCCGCCCGATGCAGCGCGTCACAGACGGCACGGAAATCCTCGTTGGTGCCAAGGCGGCAGTCGATCTCATAAAAATCGCGGGTATCGTACCCGTGCCGGTCGGACTGAAAGACCGGCGCAAAGTACACCGCGTTCGCGCCAAGCCTTTGGATATGGGGAATCCATTCGGTCACACGCCCGATCCGGTTGACCGTCACCCCGTCGTTTTCACGCGGCGCATCACAGAGTCCGAGCGGATAGATTTGGTAGAATACACTCTCATTTGCCCACATGACGGTTACTCCTCCTTGTTTTTCAGCGCGATCGCCGCGCTGATCTCGATGGCATGGGTCAGCTTTTCGATCTCCTCCTCGGTCAGCCGTTTCCCCTGAAAGGAGATGGCAGACTGCCCTGCCAGATACTGCCGCAGCGCCGTCATCAGCTCGACCGGTTCCTCCCGCAGTCCGAGCATTTCCTCCACCGAGACCGAGAACAGCTCGCTCAATCGGATCACCGTGTCCAGATCAGGCTCCCGCCTGCCCTGCTCGTACATTCCGACAGCACTTTTCGAGATGCCGAGCTTTGCGGCAAGCTCCGCCTGGGTCATGCCGCGCTCCTGCCGGAGCTGTTGGAGCTTCAGCTTCATGTCCACCCCTCCCTTTTTGGTCAGTATACCACGCTTTGTGAAAAAATGCAAGAAAAAAGTGTTGACAAAACCACATTTCGTGTGATACAATAGTACACGAAATGTGGTTTTGAGGTGATGACAATGACATTGAAGGAACTGGGACAAAGCTATTACAGGGAGGCGGAGCGGCTGAGCGTGCGGATCAAGGTACTCAAAGCGCGCCCGGACGCGCGCGATCCGTCGGTATCGCGGCGGATCGCCATGCTCCAGAGTGAGGCGCGGTATCTGCGGGAGATCGGCGGACAGCTGCTGCGGTACCGGTCATGAGCAGGCGTGTTTCTTACGAGCTGCTGTCGGAGCAGCTTGGTGCCCCACTGCCGGACGACCGGGAGGCGCGCCGACGGCTGTACGCCCTGACCGCCCGCGCGATCAAAGAGCGGCTGCCCGACCGCCAGCAGGCGGTGATACGGCTGTGCGTTTTGGAAGGGCAAACGGTGCGGCAGGCGGCAAAGCAGCTTGGGGTCAGCGCGTCCACCATCTCCAGAGAGCGAAAACGCGCCCTTGCCACCCTCTTAAACGCACTGGAGTACGCCATGGAGCTGCTGCGATAGGGTTCGGACAAAAAGGAGGCAGGAGAACATGGGGAGCCGCATTTACGGATATGTGCGGGTGTCGAACCTCGACCAGAACGAGGCGCGGCAGATGCTGGCACTGCGGGAGCGGCAGGTGCCGCGGCAAAATATTTATGTGGATAAGCAGTCGGGGAAGGATTTTGACCGACCGCAGTACCGGCGGCTGGTCGGGCGGCTGACCCCCGGCGATCTGCTTTATATTTTGAGCATCGACCGGCTGGGGCGGAATTATGAGGAGATCCAGAACCAGTGGCGTATCCTCACCAAGGAAAAGGGCGTTGACATTGTGGTGCTGGATATGCCGCTTTTGGACACCCGGCTGAATAAGGATCTGATGGGTACCTTTATCGCCGATCTGGTGCTGCAGATCCTGTCGTTTGTGGCGCAAAGCGAGCGGGAGAATATCCGAAAACGGCAGGCGCAGGGGATCGCGGCGGCGAGGGCGCGGGGCGTGCGGTTCGGCAGACCCGAAAAGGCGGTGCCCGCCAACTTCGGGGCAACCGTGCGGGCATGGGAGAAAGGGCAGATTTCGATCATGCAGGCGATCGCCCGCTGCGGCATGAGCGAGGCGACCTTCTACCGCCGCCTGCGGGAATACCGCCTCACCCACAAAAAATAGCGCTATCAAAAAGTATACTTTTTGATAGTGCCGTATTTCCCGCTTATCATATCACAAATTTGCGATAAACGCAAGCATTTCCCGGATATTTTGACTGATTTTTTGAAAACTTTCTCATTTTTTGCTTTTCGACCGGCTAATGTCAAAAAGTATACCTTTTGACATTAGCCGGAACAGAAAGGAAGAATCATGATGAAGCAGATTCTTAAAAGGACAGGCGCACTTTTTCTCACCCTCTGCCTGATTCTCTCGGTCTGGGGCGTCCTCACCCCGCTCCCCGCCGCCGCCGAGACTGCGGAGGATTATATGTATACGGTAAACTATGACAATACCGCCACTATTACTAAATACTTGGGTTCCGGCGGAGACGTCACCATTCCCGGCACACTGGACGGTCATACCGTGACCGCGATTGGCGGCTTATTCGGAGCCTTTTCTGGCTGTACCGGGCTTACCTCTGTCACAATCCCTGATAGCGTAACCGAGATTGATCCATATGCCTTTTGCGATTGCACCGGGCTTACCTCGGTTGATATCCCCGACAGCGTGACCACGATTGGTGGGAGTGCTTTTTCCGGCTGCACCGGGCTTACCTCTGTGACCATCGGAGACAGCGTGACAGAGATTTACGATTCTACCTTTGAGGATTGCACTGGGCTTACCTCTATCATAGTAGGCGCCAATAATCCCAATTACAGTTCCAAAGACGGTGTTTTGTTTAATAGAGATCAAACAGAGTTGGTTATATATCCATGCGGTAAATCCGGCAGTTATAATATTCCTGACAGCGTAACCACGATCGGCTATTATGCCTTTCGTGACTGCGCTGGTCTTACCTCGGTCACCATCGGGAACAGCGTGACCACGATTGGCATGGCTGCCTTTGAGGACTGCGCCGGGCTCACTTCAATCGATATTCCCGACAGTGTGGCTACAATTGGCGAGCGTGCTTTTTGGGGCTGTACTGAGCTTACCTCGGTCGATATCGGGGACGGCGTGACCACAATTGGTAATGCTGCTTTTTCCGGCTGCACCGGGCTTATCTCTGTCATCATTCCCGACAGCGTGACCGAGATCGGCGATGTTGCCTTTTCCGGCTGCACCGGGCTCACTTCAATCGATATTCCCGACAGTGTGACTATGATTGGCGATGATGCCTTTAGGGGCTGCACCGGACTTGCTTCTGTCACCATTCCTAATAGCGTGACCACGATTGGCAATTATGCCTTTAGGGGCTGCACAGGGCTTACCTCAGTCGATATTCCGGACAGCGTAACCGAGATCGGCTTTTCTGCCTTTGAGAACTGCACCGGGCTTACCTCGGTCACGATACCAAGTAGTGTGACCACGATTGGCGATTTTGCTTTTTACGGCTGCGACAATCTCACCATCTATGGCAAGGTCGGAAGTTATGCAGAAACTTACGCCAAGGCAAATGGTATTCCCTTTGGTACAAAGGCGGAAAATCAGGAAACCGATATTGTGGTGGAGGGGACGGCGGAAACGCTGCCGGACGATGCAGTGCTGAATGCGAAGCAGACGGCAAGCGGTGAGGACGCCGTGACCTATGAGATCACTTTGACTAAGGACGGGCAGACCATCCAGCCGACCGGCGAGGTGACGGTGAAAATTCCGCTGCCGGAAAGCATGAAAGACAAGAGCATTACGGTATACCGGATCGAAGCGGACGGCAGCCGCACCGATATGAACGCGACCGTGCAAAACGGCTATGTGGTATTTGTGACCGACCACTTCAGTCAATATCTACTTGAAGCAAAAATCATGCCTGCCGACTATACGGCGGTGGACGCGGCGCTCCAGAAGGTGCCGGAAGATTTGTCCGGTTATACCGCCGAAACAGCGCAGGCGGTAAAGGACGCGGTAGCAGCAGTGGTGCGCGATCTGCCGATTACCGAGCAGGCGAGGGTCAACGCCATGGCGAAAGCGATCGAGGA
>CANQKG010000093.1 GCA_947624425.1 uncultured Clostridia bacterium
AGCAAACACAGAGCAAGGCGAGTAAAACGAGCCGCTGCGATTGCGTTTGTCCCTCGAAGCGTGGCGACATAAGGTCGACACGCTCAACTTTCGCGATCCACCTGATGGAAGGTTTTGAGATTTCCGATCTTCTGCCGGCGGCGTTCCAGCTCCGCCAGCACATCGCTGAGCGTGACGCCCGTTTCCGCCATCATCACCAGCATATGGTAGATGAGGTCGCTGATCTCCCCGACCAGCTCCGGCTTCTCGCCGTTTTTGGCGGCAATGATCATCTCGGCGGATTCCTCACCGCATTTCTTGAGTATCTTATCCAGCCCCTGCTCGAACAGATAACGGGTATAGGAGCCCTCCTCCCCGTGTTCCTTCCGATCCAATACGACCCGGTACAATCCTTCCAATGTATCCATAGGCTAATCCTTTCTGTAAATCGGTTTAAAAAAACAACTGTGCGCGCCGGTGTGACAGGCGGGCCCTGTCTGCTCCACCACCACCAGCAGCGTATCCGCATCGCAGTCCGCCGTGATCGAGACGACCCGCTGGAAATGCCCCGAAGTGGCGCCCTTGTTCCACAGCTCCTGACGGGAGCGGCTCCAAAACCAGGTATAACCGGTCTCAAGGGTGCGGGAAAGGCTTTCCGCATTCATATAAGCAAGCATCAGCACCTCGCCGGTGCCCTTTTCCTGCACAATGGCGGGGATCAGGTTTGCCTTTTGAAAGAGATAGGATAGATCGTTCATGCCGTCACCTCCCGACATTTCCGCACCGGAATACCGGCCGCGGCAAGGTGCGTTTTGACCTCGCCCACCGTCAGCTCCCGAAAGTGAAAGAGCGAGGCGGCAAGCGCAGCGTCGGCGTCGGTCTTATGAAACACCTCGGAGAAGTCCTCCAGCTTTCCGCAGCCGCCCGATGCGATCACCGGGATCCGAACCGCGCCGCATACCGCGCGGAGCATCGGCAGATCGAAGCCCTCTCTGGTGCCGTCGGCATCCATCGAATTGAGGCAGATCTCGCCCGCGCCCAGCGCCTCGGCTTTTTTCACCCATTCGATCAGATCAATGCCGGTATTCTCTCTGCCGCCTTTGACAAACACATCGTAGCCGCCGTTTTCCCGTTTTTTGGCATCCACTCCCAGTACGATGCACTGACTGCCAAACAGGTCGGCGCCCTGCCGGATCAGCTCCGGATTTTTGACCGCCGCGCTGTTGACCGATATTTTATCCGCGCCTGCGCGAAGTGCGGCGCGCATATCCTCCACCGAGGCAATACCGCCTCCGACCGTGAGCGGAATAAACACCTGCTTTGCCGTTTCCCGCACCACATCGAGAAACACGCCCCGTCCCTCATAGGAAGCTGTGATGTCGTAGAACACCAGCTCGTCGGCGCCCTGCCGGTCATATTCGGCAGCCAAAGCCACCGGATCGCCCACATCCCGGACGCCCAGAAACTGCACGCCCTTTACCACCTTGCCGTCCCGCACATCCAGACAAGGGATCACCCGTTTTGCTAACATCGAATTCCTCCTTACCGATGAGCGGCGGCAAGCGCCTCACCGAGAGAAAGCGTTCCCTGATAAAGCGATTTGCCGCAGATCGCGCCGTATAGTCCCATATCCCGCAGCCGGCGGATATGACCGATATCCCGTATGCCGCCCGAAGCGATCACGCGTAAGTTTACCCGCCGGTTCAACGCGGCAAGCTGCTCGAAATTCGGTCCGGACAAAGTGCCGTCTTTTGAAATGTCGGTAAAAATGATGCAGTCGGCGCCGATATGCTCCATCTCCGAAGCAAGGGTGAGATAATCCACCTCGCTGTCGGAAAGCCAGCCTTCGGTGGCGACAAGGCCGTTTTTGGCGTCGATACCGATTGTGATATGACCCGCATATTCCCGTACTGCCTGCCGCACCAGCGCGGGCTGTTTGATCGCGGCGGAGCCGAGAATGACCCGGTCGATCCCGTGAGAGAGATAGTCCTCGATCACATCACAGCTGCGGATACCGCCTCCCAGTTCAATTTTGGCGGGCGTGTGTTTTGCGACCTCCAAAATCAAATCGCGGTTGACCGTATCCCCGCTTTTGGCGCCGTCCAGATCCACCATATGCAGGTAACCGGCGCCTTTTGCGGCAAACTCCCGCGCGGCGTCCACCGCGTTTTCCGCCACCTGACCGGCGGTGGAAAAATCCCCCTGCACAAGCCGAACCGGTTTGCCGTCCTTTAAGTCGATAGCCGGTAAAACAATCATCTGATCAACTCCCCGAAGCGGCGGAGGATAGATAGCCCCACCGCGCCCGATTTTTCAGGGTGAAACTGTGCGCCGAAAATATGCCCGCGCTGAACCAGCGCAGTGACCTGCCCGCCGTAATCGCAGACCGCCGCCAGATACTGCGGCTGTGTGACCGCCATATAGGAATGGACAAAATACACGCTGTCCCCCTCGGCGGTATCGGCAAGAAGCGGGCAGTCCGGCTTTTTGATCTCCAATTCGTTCCAGCCCATATGCGGCACCTTCAGCCCCGCCGGCTTCATCAGCCGCACCTGACCGGGAATTAAATCAAGCCCCTCGGTGAAGCCGAACTCCTCACTGCCGGAAAAAAGCATCTGCATGCCGAGGCAGATCCCCAAAAGCGGTTTTTTGATCGCTTCTTCCCGAATGCAGTCCACCAGGTCTGCCTCCCGCAGCATCCGCATGGCGTCGGGAAAAGCGCCTACGCCGGGCAGAATCAGCCCATCGGCGCGGCGGAGGGTATCGGCGTCCCCCGTCACGACAAAATCCTCCCCCAAATAGGAAAGCGCATTCTGCACGCTGAACAGATTGCCCGCGCCGTAATCCATGATCGCGATCATCACAGCACTCCCTTGGTGGACTGCACGCCGTCTGCCGGTACGACTGCCTGCCGCAGCGCCCTTGCAAGCCCCTTAAAAAGCGCCTCCGCCTTATGGTGATCGTTCCTGCCACAGAGCGTTTTTGCGTGGAGCGTGATTCCCGCCTGAAACGAAAAGGCACGGAAAAACTCCTCTACCATCTGCAAATCAAAGCCGCCGACCGCATCCGAAAGAAAGGCGGCCTCAAAGACCAGATAAGGGCGGTTGCTGATATCCAGTGTGACAAAAGCGAGCGCTTCGTCCATCGGGAGGAAGGCGGTACCGTATCGCGCGATACCGGATTTATCCCCCAGTGCCTCGGCAAACGCCTGCCCCAGCACGATGCCGGTATCCTCAACGGTGTGATGACAGTCCACCTCCAGATCGCCCTTGGCCTCGACCGTCAGGTCAAAGCCGCCATGGAGCGCAAAGGCAGAAAGCATATGGTCAAAAAAGCCGATGCCGGTATGGATCTCGGCTTTTCCGGTGCCGTCCAGATTGAGGGTGAGTTCGATATCGGTTTCCCGCGTAACGCGGCTGCGATGTGAGCATCTCATAGCGTTTTCTCCTTCTCAAATTCCTCGATTGCCGCCGCGATTTGTGTGTTATCCTCCGGCTCGGCGGCGGTGATCCGCAATGCATTCCCCATCAGCCGCACTGCGATCGACCGACCGAGCAGCGCCTGATGAAGCTGCTTTGCAAGCAGCGTTTCGGCATAAACAAAATTGGTGACGGAGGGATAAACCTTCGAAAAGACCGTCAGCCCATCGAGCTTTTGCTGTAAATCCTCCCGACAGCGGATCAGATACTCCGTTCTCTGCCGCAATAGCGTTTTATGGCGGTATACCGCCGTGCCGATCGCCTGTGACAACCCGTTTACATTATAGGGAGATTTCACGCTTTGCAGTGCGCGGGTGATCCTTTCGTTTGCAACGGCGAAGCCCAGCCGAAGGGAAGCCAGTCCGACCGCCTTGGAAGCGGTGCGGAGGATCACCAGATTGTCATAGGAGGACGCTTCCTCCAATAAGCTTTGATCCCAGAAGTCCATATACGCCTCGTCCAGCACCACCAGCGCGTCCGTTTTCTCTACGATCTGCCTGACCGCCTCCCGCTTCAATCCGAGAGAGGTGGGATTGCAGGGATTGGAAAACAAAAGCATCTGCGCCTTTTCCTCCCGACAGCGGCGGATCACCGCATCGGGATCAATACAAAGGGAAGCGGGTTTTTCCTCCACCACGCTTTTATCCTCATAGAGACCCGCATAGAAGCGGTACATCGAAAACTCCGGCATCAAGGTTAAAAGCTTGTCGCCCGCGTTCAGAAAGCAGGAGGTCAGCAGTGCCAGCAATTCGTCCGAGCCGTTTGCCGCCGTCACCGATTCGACGGGAATGCCGTAATAATCGGCAAAGGCGCGGCAAAGCGCGGCGGCATAGGGATCGGGATAGCGATTATAAGGAAGCTGCCGTGCCGCCAGCGCGATCTCCTCCTGCCATTCCTCGGGAAGCGGCAGGCAGGATTCATTTGCGTCGCACCTAAGTGCGTAGCTGCCGGTAATCGGATCGTATGGCGTTAAGTCGCGCAGCTTTTCGGGAAGAGCATACATTATGATTCCTCCCCGAAGCGAATGGCAATCGCGTGGGCGTGTGCAGTCAGCCGCTCCCGCTGTGCGATACAGATAATATCGTCCTTTGCCTCCCGCAGCGCCTGCTCGGTATAATAAATATAGCCCGATTTTTTCACAAAGGAGTCCACCGACAGCGGCGAGAAAAACCGTGCCGTGCCGCTGGTGGGCAGCACATGATTCGGTCCGGCGTAGTAATCGCCAAGCGGCTCCGGCGCGTACTGCCCTAAGAATACCGAGCCGGCGTTATCCAGCCTGCCGAGGTACTCCATCGGATTGCGGAGCATGACCTCCAGATGCTCCGGCGCCAGGCGGTTTGCCATCTCCACCGCCTCGTCAATATCGCGGCAGAGAATGATCGCGCCAAAATCACGCAGCGACCGGCGAATGATGTCCTGCCGCTCCAGAGCGCTCACCTGCTTTTCGAGCTCCGCCGCCGTTTCCTTAGCCACCTGTCTGCTGGTGGTCAGCATGATAGCGGAAGCCAGCACGTCATGCTCCGCCTGGGACATCAGATCGGCCGCCGCATAGGCGGGGTTTGCCGTATCGTCCGCCAGAACCAGTATCTCGCTCGGTCCGGCGATCATGTCGATATCCACCGTGCCGTAGAGCAGTTTTTTCGCGGTCGCCACATAGATATTGCCGGGACCGACGATCTTATCCACCTTCGGCAGTGTTTCGGTGCCGTAGGCAAGCGCGGCAACCGCCTGTGCGCCGCCCAGCAAAAACACGCGATCCACGCCGCAAAGCGCCGCCGCCACCAGAATATCGGGATTGGCGCCGCCGCCCTTTACCGGCGGCGTCACCATGATAAGCTCTTTCACGCCCGCGATCTTTGCGGGAATGGCGTTCATCAAAACCGACGAGGGATAGGCCGCCGTGCCGCCCGGCACATACAGCCCTACCCGTTTTAAGCCCCGCACCCGCTGCCCTAGGATGACGCCGTTTTCCTGCGGGTCGATAAAGCTCTCCTGCTTCTGCCGCCGGTGAAAGGCGGCGATCTTCTCCTGTGCGTTCAAAAGCGCGTTGACAAAATCGGGATCGGCATTTGTCAGCGCATCGTTAATTTCTTCACGCGGCACCTCAAAGGAGATAGGACAGCCGCCGTCAAACCGCTTCGTATACTCCCGCACCGCCGCATCGCCGCGCAGGCGCACCTGCTCCAATATCTCGGTGACCGCTTCGGTCACCTTTTTGTCCACTTCACTGCCGCGGCGGGACAACTCGGACAAAAACCGCTCCGCCTTTTCACCGGCTTCGATGATGGAAATCATATTCTTTCCTCCTGTTTTCCGACCGTTTTCTCGATCTGCCCGATCAGCCCTTCGATCTCCTGCTGTCGAAGTTTGAGACTCGCTTCATTGACGATCATGCGGGCAGAGACCGGCGCGACCTCCTCAATCACGGCAAGCCCGTTTTCCTTCAGGGTGGAACCGGTCTCCACAATATCCACAATCGCATCGGAAAGCCCCAGCAAAGGCGCCAATTCCACCGAGCCTTCAATCTTCACGATGGACACATCCATTCCTTTTTCCGCAAAAAAGCGGGAAGCCACATTGGGATATTTGGTGGCGATCACCCTGCGGTGGTAGCCGTCGTAAAAATTTTTCCCTACGGGTCCCGCCAGCGCAAACCG
>CANQKG010000094.1 GCA_947624425.1 uncultured Clostridia bacterium
TAGCTCAGTTGGATAGAGCGACCGCCTCCTAAGCGGTAGGTCGGGTGTTCGAGTCACCTCGCGGACGCCAAAAATCGGCAAGGCATATGCCTTGCCGATTTTTACTTTCCCTGATCGGAGCAGGGGGTCGCTCAAAACGAGCTATATCCTGCTTTTATTCATACCTCATATGATAATTACTCTCCACGCGCATGAAAACGGTTTCATGCGGCAGCAGCGGTTTGATTTGGTGAATGTGCGTCACAAGGACCCATTTTGCTTTTACGGACGAAAGAAATTTCAAAATATCGCTTAAGGCTTCTGCGCCTTCTTTGTAATCGGTCGTTTGAAAGGGTTCGTTGAACAGCACCAAACTGTTCTCTGTTGCCCGGTCGAGTATATGCGCCATTTTCATCACTTCCTGTTCAAAACGACCGGCAGAATCATCCGCACCGTTTTCTTCTTTAGAAAACTGTGTGAAAACCGATGAAAAACAACAGATTTTCGCCGAATCCGCAGGAATGGGAAGCCCCGACTGTGCAAAAATTTGGGCGCACCCGACCGAGCGGAGATAAACCGTTTTTCCTCCGCCGTTTTCCCCAAAGATCACAACACCGTTATCCTGGGAAGACAGGGAAAAATCGTTTGGAACAACCTCCTCTGCCCGATGCGCTTGTGCGAGCAAAAATAAATCCCGTAAGCCCACAAATTGCTCACTGTGATCGGCCGAAAATTCCGGATCGCTCAGCGGACAGCCCTTTTGGGCGCAAAACCGGCAATAGGACAATGCCGCCTGATAAAACAGGCATTCTTCCGCATAATGGCGGAAAGCGCGAAAAATCTGTCCGGCAATATCTTCCAGCAAGGATATCAGGTCTTTTATGGGCAGTGTCAACAAAGCGTCCATGGTCGTACCTGTTTGACCGTGAAAGGGAACCCACGTCGCAGAAGCGGCTTGCTCCTTCTTTGCAAAGCGTCCTTTTTTATGCTCCAAAGCAAAAGCGGTATACCGTGCTGTTCTGCACTCCTCCAGCTTCCCGTTTTTCCCGATATGAATCTGCAATTCAAACGGTTCGGTCACGCTGATTGTTTCAAAGTAGGTGCAGATTTGCAGCAATTCCTCATACTCGTCGGGCGCACAGATCGTACGCAAGTCCGACAGGAGTGCGGTCAATCCGTCCGAATGAACCTCATAACCGGAGAGCATTTCGGCAATGGCTTTCACCAACAGCAATTCTCTTTTGAGGGTCAGCGCGACCATCTTCAAAAGATTATATACACCCTGTACATTCC
The DNA here is from genome assembly GCA_947624425.1 of uncultured Clostridia bacterium. Classification (GTDB taxonomy): domain Bacteria; phylum Bacillota; class Clostridia; order Oscillospirales; family Ruminococcaceae; genus CANQKG01. Next base: position 1,273 of record CANQKG010000094.1, read on the forward strand.
CGCTTGTCTCGGAATGGCGGAAAAAGCGGACATTTTCCTTGCGGTAATCCTCGAAGGTATGCCTGATCTCGGTAAACCGGTCAAACAGACCGCATAAATCGGCTGCCAGTTGCGGGTGAGCCATAAAATCCCGGAGTACGGACTGCCGATACCGGACAGCATATTGCGACAACAACGGTTTTGACAGAACATCCAAAAATATCTCCTGCTTTGTCAGATCTCGGCAAAAGCAGCGCACAAAACGATCCAAGAACAAATCTGCCAAGGTGCTGTCGCCGATTTCTCCGCACCTTTCACCCTCCGGATACAGAAGACTTGCCACTGCGGTTCGCCCACCTTTCTTTCAGACCCTTTCGATCCAGTTGATATTTGCGCAAAATATCCTCCGCAAACGATGACTCGTCTTTGTCTTCACTGAGGATACGGTAGGTGCGCAGACGCCCCTTTTCCGCGGTTTCCAACACCTCTGCGTGCAGCAAAGGAAAACCGTGTCCGCGCACTTGATGAAAGTGGGTCACATATAACCCGAATATCTTCTCATCAGATAGGCGTTTTGCTGTTTGCACCGCCATCTCACAGCCCAGCGCATCGTCGGTAGAGCTGAAGGTTTCATTGAACAGCAAAAATCCCGTATCCTTTACGGCAGACAGCATCGAAGCCACTCGCCGTTGTTCTTCCTCCAGACGGCCGCCGTTCATCCGGCTTTCCTCTTTAGGAAAATGCGTATCCAAAACCGTGAACGGATATATTCTTGCACGCTCCGCGAAAATCGGACACCCTGCCAAAAAAAGAAGCAGATTGATCCCGACTGCTCGCAGATAGGAGGTTTTTCCTCCGCCGTTTGCCCCCGTCAAGAAGTAAAACGGCGTATCCTCGTCAAAATAAATATTGTTTGGCACAATGCTGCCTGTATTCTGCGCTGCCAACGAGATGTCATAGGCTTGGTGAACGATCATTTCCTTTTTGGGAGACGGGCTTGGAAAGGTATAGGGGATACGGCTTTCTGCCATACGATCTGCCAGATCCCATATATCGGTCAGAAAAGTAATACTTTCGAGTTCTGCCGACAGATCGAGCTCCATGTATGCGGCATACCGTTGCTCTAATGCTTCAAGCTGTGCAAATTGATCGGCATAGAGCTGTAAAACTGCGTCGGACACCGCCTTGTCCGGCTCGATGCGATGATCGGGGTATTGAGGTACGGTAAGGTTCAGCGCTTTCGCACAGCGGCAAATCTGATCATAATAAGATGTGCTGTGACGCGCCTGGCAAACAAATTTGGGATTTGCAGCCACCAGGTTGAAGTCACAGACGTCCGACAGTATGCTCCGCATATTTTGGACATGGGATAAAAGCTCGTTTTGCTGCTGCAAAAACCAAAATTCCGCAACCTGATTTGGTCTTTCTCCGTGACCCTTTAAGGAAGCCATCGACTGACAGACGCCGATATAGGCTTCTAAAAGCAGGACGCCCAGAAAGTGCTTTTCCAGTTGTGTGGCGGCACCGGCAAACAGCTTTTTCACATTTTCATAGTTCAGGACGGCGGTTCGGCAATCATGCAGCACCGCACGAAATGCCGCTTCCTCCATGGCTCGAAAAAGCTGCTGTCTGGCTTGAAGCTCCTGCCTGTCACAAGGGTGTTGGAGTACGAAGATCACGGTGTTTGACGTCAAAGTGTGCAATGCGAGGTCTTTAGGCACATGATCGGGGATCGTGGGACCGTTTGCATCAATATGGATCAGTTGCGGTGCGTTCATAATCGTCCTTTCTCAGCTTTTGTATCAGCTCTGATGATGTGTAGATTGCCATGCCGTTTATGCTTTCTCCCCGATTGACCGGTCTGTCTCCTTCTGCTTGATATAAAACCTCTCTGCAGACCGGATGAATCAGCAGTACCGGAACAAATTCCTTGATATACCACGCCTCGCGAAAGGCTTTTCTGAATTGATATGCCATGAGCTTTTGATACCCGGAGTCTCTGTGATATGTGATACTGCCGAGCAAGGCATAGGTGGTCCGTATCCTGTATTGCCCCTGATCGGTCAAAATCAGGGAGGACAACCGCTTTCTGACCGCGAACAATTTGACCGAATAAATTTTATCGGGCGTTTCGATGTAAAAGTCACTGTTCCCACCATTTTTGCTGCCAAGCGGCCAGAACAAATGGGTGCCGATGACCTTTGCATCTATCTTTCGGCAGGTATGTTTGAGCTTGCAGTATAACCGAATGCGCTTTATCAAAATTCTGATTTCAGGGTACAAGAGAAGCAGTACCGCGATCATACCGACAATGTAATAGGCTTTCATCTGTCCACCCTCTTTTCATGAATTGCCAATACAGAAAAGCAGTCCGATCGGTTTTTATTCCCTCACATATTGACCGTAGGTGGTTTCTTCTCTGATGCTGCCGTTTTCCAGCACGACGATCCGGTCGACATCTTTTAGAAAATCAATGCGGTGCGATATGGCTACCACGGTCAAATCCCTTTCCTGTTTGATCGCCCGCAGCACATTCCTGATCTCCTCCTCCGAGTCCCTGTCCACATTCGCCGTTACCTCGTCTAACAGGATCACTTCGCAATTCCTAAGCAAGCCCTGTGCCAGACCGAGCTTTTGCCGTTCGCCGCCGGACAAAAGCAGACCGTTTTCGCCGATATCGGTATCAAGCCCGTCCTGCAGTCCGTCGATAAAGCGATCCAGTTTGACTTTTTTCAGCATATCATTTAACTGCCCGTCCGTTGCGTCCGCATTCCCCAGCAGCAAATTATCCCGGATCGTACCGGGGAACAAAAAGGTGTCCTGCGAAACCTTGGCGATCTTGCTTCTGAGCGACTGCGCGTCGATCGCGTCGATGCCGATATTGTCGATCGTAACGGTTCCACTTTGCGGTGCGTAGAACTTCAAAAGCAGGTCGAAGATGGTGGTCTTTCCGGCGCCGCTTGCGCCCACAATGCCCAGCCACTCGTTTTTATAGATCGTCAGATCGAGCGACTTTAGAATATTGCCTCGTTCCTCGGTATAAGCAAAGGTGACGTCGGAAAACCGTATCGTGTCCCGATAGGAAAACGGCGTATGCTCCCCGTCACGGGAAACGGGCATCGTAAGGATCTGAAACAGCTTATCATATTCGCCCAGCTGTGCCTTGAAGTTGTAATTCGTGTGCATAAATTGCTTGACAACGCCCAGAAATCTGCCGGTATAATTCAAAATGACAACCAGACTGCCCAATGTCATTTTGCCGATTATGATCAGATACGCCGTCAGACCAAAGGTCACGCCGGTAAAGAGTGTGTCCGAAAAATTGTCCACCCATATGTTGGTCAAATTATCATATAAGACCACTCTGCTCCAGATCGACACACTCTGCGCATTGACCTCTTTCAGCCTGCCGATCTGCAACTTTTCCAGAACCATCGCCTTGACAGACTTGATACCGCGAAAGGTATCATTGATGATCTGATTCATTTTGGCATTGTTTGTGACGATTCTCCTGCTCAAATCCTGCACCTTTTTGGCAAACCAGTTACTGGGAAAGAGCGCAACCGGAATATAGAGCAGCAAAAACAGCGCCATTCCCCAATGCAGGGAGAAAACATAGAAAAACACAAGGATACCGGTCAGACCCGTTGCAATGAGTTGGGGAATTTCGATCATCCAGAATGTGATGTATTTCATGGATTCGCCGCGGCAATACGCCGCCAGCTCCGAGGAATTTTCCCGATCAAAATAGGAAACCGGCTGATAGATCAGGTTCTCGAACCCCTTTATGGCAAGCCGTAATCCCATGTTGCGGCAAATGATCGCCAATTTGTAACGATAAAATGCAGATAATACGGTCGCGAGCAACGGGATCATACAAAACAGCAGAATAAAGAAAGCAATGGCTTTCCCGTTTTTATCCGGGATGAATCGGTCGATGATCTGCTGCATCAAGACGGTCGGCACCAGCCCTATAACTTGAATCAAAAGAGAGATCACGCCCGACAAAACCGAATAGGTCCAAAAGTGCGGCAGTTCTCGGATGACCGTTTTCCGCACCGCTTTTTCCTGATCCATGATACTCGCCTCCTTTTCATCGCGCATGATATAGTTCGATTATACGCCGAATTTTACTGTTTTGCAAGGTTTTTTAGCGGCGGAACACCGCCGTGTTTCGCCGTTTTGCACAGTTTTGACGCATAACCGCACTTTTTGAAATTTTACAAAATATTGTTATCTGGGGGTTGACAGACACAATATCTTGTGATACAATAGCTCTTACAGGCGTTATGAACCGATTGGATCGAAATACTGCATGGGAAAGGCAGGCACAAAATCATGAAAATCATCAAAAGAAACGGTACGGAGATGACTTTTGACAGCTCCAAAATCACCAACGCGATCTCCAAGGCAAACCGCGCCGTGGAGGAAACGGCACGGATGACGCCGCTGCAGATCGACCGCATCACCGAGGCGGTGGTGCTTCAGTGCGAGAAAATGGGTCGCTCCCCCAACGTGGAAGAGATCCAGGACATGGTGGAGCATCAGATCATGGCGCACGGCGCTTTTGAGGTGGCAAAGGCATACATCACCTACCGCTATACCCGCTCCCTTGTCCGCCAGAGCAACACCACCGACGAGAAGATCCTCTCCCTCATCGAGTGCTGCAACGAGGAAGCCAAGCAGGAAAATTCCAATAAAAATCCGGTCGTCAACTCCACCCAGCGCGA
>CANQKG010000095.1 GCA_947624425.1 uncultured Clostridia bacterium
AGATATAGACCAGATTGGTCGCCAGCGTGAAACCGGACAGCATAAGCGCCATCATCAAAACGGCTGCGACGCCCATGGCCATCTTCCGCTTCTGCCCCGCGGCCCACCGAGCCAGACCCTTGATGTCTATCATAATTCTGAGAAACTCCTTTCGGAAAACGCGGCACAAATCCGCCGCCGTTTTGTTACTTTTGTAACCGATTTGAAACTATTGTACCAGCTTTTTTTGTCTCTGTCAACCATCTTTTGCAGATCGCGTTTGTGCAATTTGACGAAAGTCCCGCAAAAATCAGCCAAAATATGGAAACAAAACGGCAAAAAATGATGTCTTTTTGTAACTTTTTTTGAAAACCCCCGCTTTTTCTTTGTCGGAATCGTCAAAAATCGTTTTTCAGGTTAGTCTTTACTAACCACAAGATGTATGGGCGGCTTTCTCAACATCTTCCCCTTTTTCCCTGTTTTTGCATATCGGGCGGCTCGCGGCGCATACTAACCGAAAAAGAAAGCGGGGATTCGGATGAAGATTTCTTTGAGAAGGCGAACCGCCGTGCGGCTCGTTTGTTTTCTGGCGGCTTTTCTGCTGGTTCCGACCGGATTTGCCATACAGGGACAGGCAAAAGCAAACGCCCGGCTGCGCAGCGCCGAAAACAACTATATGCGCACCCTCAGCGATCTGGTCACCCATATGGACACGCTGCAGGCGGCGCTGACCAAGGCAAGCTTTGCCGGCACCGCGCCGATGCTCCGTACTCTCTCGGCCAAGATGTCGCAGGAATCGGGATATGCCAAGCAGGCGGTGGCAACTCTGCCGCTGCAGGACGTCAATTTGGAAAACACCTATAAATTCCTGGCGCAGGTGGGCGATTACGCCGTCAGCCTTGCCGACCGGATGTCGCTCGGCGAGACCCTTACCCAAACGGAGTACGACGCCCTTTCTTCCCTGCGGGACTACTGCGAACGGCTCTACCGGGAAATATTGGTGCTGCAGGACGAGGCGGCAAGCGGCTCGGTAAAATGGGACGACCGTCCGCTCGGCGACGAGGCGGGCGGCTTTGCGGCGGGACTGCGGGATTTTGAAAACAGCTTTTCCGATTATCCTACCTTATTATATGACGGGCCCTTTTCGGACCATCTGCTGGAGCGAAAAGCGCGGATGACCGAAGGAAAGGCGGCGGTGGAGCAGATCGTTGCCCGGTCGGTGGCGGCACGCGCTCTGGGGGTGGAGCCGGATGCGCTGACCGACGGCGCGGGCGAAGAGGGCAACATGGCCTGCTACACCTTTTCGGCCGACAACGGCACCCGCGCCGCGGCGGTGACGGCGGGCGGCGGCTATCTCTGCTACACGGCGTCGGGTCGGGCGGTGGGAACGCCCACCCTCTCGATGGAGGAAGGGGTCGCCCGGGCGGCGGCGTATCTGGCCGAGTGCGGGTATGACGGCATGGACGCCAGCTATTACGAGGAAAGCGGCGGCGTGCTGACCTGCAATTTTGCCTATCGGGAAGGGGATTACCTTTGCTATACCGACCTCATCAAGGTCTCGGTCGCGCTGGATAACGGCGATGTTTTGGGGATCGACGCACGGGGCTATCTGGTCAACCACACCGACCGCGCGCCGCAGGCCGCGCTCAGCGAAGCCGAGGCGGCGCGCTCCCTCAGCCCGGCGCTGACCGTGACCGGCTCCCGCCTTTGCATCATTCCCTCCGACGGCATGGCGGAAGTGCCCTGCTACGAATTCCTCTGCGCCACCGAAAAAGGCGATCGGGTGCTGGTCTACGTCCGCACCGACGACGGCCGCGAGGAGCAGATCATGCTGATGCTGGAGGACAGCCACGGCGTGATGACGATTTGATAGGAGAATGATATAGACAATATATAATAGTAGAAACTTGTTTATCCCATCAAAAAGCGGCAGTGTTTCACATGAAACACTGCCGCTTGTGCGTGATTATCGGTATAGGAAAAGCAGGCAGAGGCCGTAAAAAACCGGCTGCAGAGCGAGGAACAAAAGCAGCGCGTGACGGCTGAGCCATTCCGCCCAGCTGCCGAACCGCACCGAAAAGTCGCTCCACCTGCCGCTTCGCCACCGGCCGACCGCCGTTCCGAGCAGAAAGACAAAGAACCAGGGCAGCAGCGGATAGTCGTCCGCGCCGCCGGCGAAAAACCCGAAAGGCAGAAAGAGCGGCTGCCCGGTCAGCCCGTCGGGGAGCGGCAGGGTGAAAACGCCGGGCAGGCCGATCCCGCCGGCGGGAACCGACAGCGTGACCGCAATCAGAAAGGCAAAGAGCAAAACGGAGAGGAAAACCGGGATCTTCTCCAGAACCGCGCCGGCAAAATAAAACAGAATACAGGAAACGCCCAGCAGAGTGAGGATCCCGAACCGCACCGGCGCGGCGGGGGTGAGCCATTCGGTGAAAAATCCGACCGCCCATCCGGCAAAGAGGAGCCAAACGCCCCGTTTTAAGTTGTCGCGGGAAAAATAGCAGGAAATACCGCTTACCAGCACCACCGGAACGGCCAGCAGGGTCTGCGCCGCCTCCAACAGCGAGAGCGAAAAGAGGGTGATCCCGGCCACGCCGGCAAGCTGGCGGAGGAAGAGGATCAAAAGCGTCCAGAGCAGGCAGACGGCGCGGACAAAGTCGATCAGCCCGACCCGTTCCGGGAAATCCGGCTCGGGCGTCAGGTTTTCCTCTTTCTTTTTCGGCATATGCTCCCTCCTTCTCCGCGTGCGCGGCGGTTATCCCTTTGCGGCGGCGCGGGAAGTCCCGCGCCCGGCAGCGAAGCGCTGCCCTGCGGATATGATACCACATTCCCGCAGAAAATACAAGAAAACCGTGATTGGGGTTTGAAATCATTGTAGGACTATGGTATAATATCCACACAGTGGATATTATACTTTTGATTGCCAGCGCCTCGCCGTTTGCGCTTTAAGCGCTGCACGGCAACCGGCTTTGGATGGCAAATACCATTCACTGCGTTCATGGTATAATATCCACACAGTGGATATTATACTTTTGATTGCCAGCGCCTCGCCGTTTGCGCTTTAAGCGCTGCACGGCAACCGGCTTTGGATGGCAAATACCATTCACTGCGTTCATGGTATAATATCCACACAGCGGATATGATACCATACCCATAATTGGACACTATACGGTCGGCTGTCCTTTTGCCTTCTGCGGAGGCAAAAGGGCGCCAAACACCCTGTAAAGGAGGGATCGCGTGGCAAAAGTCGTTGCAGTCGTGAACCAAAAAGGCGGCGTAGGAAAGACCACTACGGCGGTCAATCTGGCGGCGTCGCTGGCCTATTACGGGAAGAAGATCCTGCTGATCGACGCCGATGCGCAGGGAAACGCCACCACCGCGCTGGGGGTCGATCCGGGAGAGGGCGCCACCGTGTTCGACCTGCTGATCGACGATCTGCCGATCACCGACGCGATCTGCGGCGCCACCACGCCGGGACTGTTTCTGGCGCCGGGCGGCGTTTCGCTGGCGGGCGCCGATCTGGCGCTGGCAGAGCGGGAAAACCGCGCGCTCTGCCTGCGGCGGAGCATCTTCCCGGTCTATGAGGAATATGATTTTATCCTGATCGACTGCCCGCCCTCCCTCGGACTGCTGACCATCAACGCGCTGGCGGCGTCCCACAGCCTGCTGATTCCCTGCCAGTGTGAGTTTTTCTCACTGGAGGGGCTGGTGCAGCTCACCCGCACCGTCGAGCAGGTGCAATCACACTATCACCCGGCGCTTACGATCGAGGGGATCGTCCTCACTATGGTGACGCGGCGGCTGAAGCTGACCCGCCAGGTAGAGGAGGAGATCGCAAAGCATTTTCCGGGCAAGCTGTTTGAAACGAAAATCCCGCGGAACGTCCGGCTGTCCGAGGCGCCGAGCTACGGGAAGCCCGCGCTCGCCTACGACCGGCACGCCAAGGGAAGCCGCGCCTATCTGAAGCTTGCCAAGGAGCTGCTGGAACGCACGCAGCCGCCCGATCCGGCGCTCTATGCCGAGCAGGCGCCGTATGGCGGAGAAACGGACGATGTTTCACATGAAACAATACCGGACCAAGCGCCGGAAGCGACGCCCGAGCCGGAGGGAGGAGAAGAAGAATGCCAAAACGAGGAGGACTGAACCGCGGCATGGATTATCTGTTTGAGCGGAAACCGGCGGCGCAGCCGGAAGGGGCGCCTTCATCGGCGCCGCAGAAGCTGCGGATCAGCCTGATCGAGCCGAATCGGGAGCAGCCGCGGCGGAATTTTGAGGAATCCGAGCTGGCGGAGCTTGCCGACTCGATCCGCCGTTACGGGGTGATCCAGCCGGTTCTGGTACGGCCGATGCCGAACGGGCCCGACGGCTACCAGCTGGTCGCGGGAGAGCGCCGCTGGCGCGCCGCACGGCTTGCCGGCGTGACCGAGATCCCCGCGCAGATTAAAGATCTGGACGACCGGGAGGTGGCCGAGATCGGCCTGGTGGAAAATCTCCAGCGGAGCGACCTAAACCCGATCGAAGAGGCGGAGGGCTATCAGACCCTGATGAAAAAATACGGTTACACCCAGGAGGAAACGGCCGAGCGGGTCGGGCGGTCCCGCCCGGCGGTGGCAAACGCGCTGCGGCTGCTGCAGTTATCCCCCGAGCTTCTGGAGTTGGTGGAAAACAAAAGTCTTTCGGCCGGTCATGCCCGCGCCCTGCTTTCGCTGCCCGAATCGGAACGGATGAAAGCGGCAAAGCGGGTGATCGCCGAGGGTCTTTCGGTGCGGCAGGCGGAAGCGCTTTCCAAGCCGAAAAGGGTTTCACCGCCTCAAAAACCGCCCCATTTCTGCCGGGAGCTGGAGGTCGCCCTCAAGGAATCGCTGGGACGGCAGGTCACGGTGACGGCAAACGGCAAGGGCAAGGGCAGGCTTGTGATCTCTTTTCAAGACGAAAACGACCTGCGGGAACTGGCAAAACAACTATCATAAAGGAGAACGAATATGCTGGATATCAAGCTGATCCGCACCGATCCCGAACTGGTGCGGGAGAATATCAGGAAAAAATTTCAGGAGGAAAAGCTGCCGCTGGTAGACGAGGTGCTGCGGCTGGACGAGGAAAGCCGTGCCGCCAAGCAGGAGGCGGACGGACTGCGGGCGGAGCGCAACCGCCTTTCCAAGCAGATCGGCGCCTTAATGGGGCAGGGGAAAAAGGAGGAGGCCGAGGCGGTCAAGGCGAAGGTCTCGGCGCAGTCGGCGCGTCTGGCCGAGCTGGAGGAAAAGGAACGGCTTTTGCAGGACGAGCTGAAAAAGCGGATGCTGGTGATCCCGAACATCATCGACCCTTCGGTTCCGATCGGGAAGGACGACAGCGAGAACGTGGAGGTCAAGCGGTACGGCGAGCCGGTCGTCCCCGATTTTGAGATTCCCTATCACACCGAAATCATGGAGAAATTCTGCGGCGTCGATCTGGACGCCGCACGGCGGGTGGCGGGAAACGGGTTTTACTACCTGATGGGGGATATCGCCCGGCTGCATTCCTCGGTGCTTTCCTATGCCCGCGATTTCATGATCGACCGCGGCTTTACCTACTGTGTGCCGCCCTTCATGATCCGGAGCGAGGTGGTCACCGGCGTGATGAGCTTTGCCGAGATGGACGCGATGATGTACAAGATCGAAGGGGAAGACCTCTTCCTGATCGGCACCTCGGAGCATTCAATGATTGGCAAATTTATTGACACAATCCTTCCCGAAAAGGAGCTTCCCTATACTTTGACAAGTTATTCGCCTTGTTTCCGGAAGGAAAAGGGCGCGCACGGCGTAGAGGAACGGGGGGTTTACCGGATCCACCAGTTTGAAAAGCAGGAGATGATCGTGATCTGCAAGCCGGAGGAAAGCCCGATGTGGTTTGATAAGCTCTGGCAGAACACGGTGGACTTTTTCCGTTCGCTGGAGATCCCGGTGCGGACGCTGGAGTGCTGTTCGGGCGATCTTGCCGATC
>CANQKG010000096.1 GCA_947624425.1 uncultured Clostridia bacterium
GCTGGTCTGTTACAAGCTGGAAGGGTTCCTTTTCCCGGCGACCTATGATTTCAGGGTCGGTATGGACGCGCGGAGCGTGGTCGATCAGATGCTTGCCACCTTCAACAACTACCTGCCGGAAGACGCTATCGATGTCTGTGAGGCGAAGGGCGTCACCCTCCGTCAGATGATCTCTTTGGCGTCGGTGGTCGAGGCGGAGTCGTACGGGCAGGAAATGATGAAGAATGTGTCCTCCATATTCTGGAACCGATTGGAATCGCCGACCTTTTCGCCCAAGCTTCTCCAGTCCGATCCCACCACCACCTACTCCGAGGCCATTGCCGAGGAGGTTCCGAGCGCGAGCGACGAGATGGTGAAAGCATATGATACTTATCAAACCGCGGGGATCCCGGCAGGCTCGATCAACAATCCCGGGCAGGAGGCGATCGATGCAACGCTTCATCCGGCGGATACCGATTATCTCTATTTCGTAACCGATCCCGAGCACCATATCTATTATGCGGTGACCTATTCGGAACATCAGCGGCACCTGCGCCAGCTCGGCATATCGGAATGGAATTTACGATAGGTAAGACGCTTTGAGGGACAAACCGGGTTTACGCGAAAGGTGCCGTCTTTGCCAAAGCCTCCCTTGTCAAAGGGCGCTCTTGCTAAAGCGCGGTGGTGGGATTCAAAACTGCTTTTTCCTTTTGCGGTTCCCGGTATCGGCTAGGACGGTATCTTCCCGCCTTCGTGACGGATCATCTATTTTCCGTTACTCATTGCTTTTTCGATAAACTAAAAATGACCGGCGAAAGCCGGTCATTTTTTACATCATGCCGCCCGTTTCCTCATAGACCTCCGACTGCTGCACCTGCTGCTCGTAGGCATCCAACACGCCTTCCTCCAGCGTGTGGCGCGCGTCGGGGGAAATGGGGTGTACCACATCCCGGAAGCTGCCGTTTTCCTCCCGTCTGCTCGGCATGGCGACAAATAACCGCTGCGGTCCCTCGATGACCTTGATGTCGTGGATCGCCACCTCGTTGTCCAGTGTGACCGAAACGATCGCCCTGAGCCTGCCGTCATGGAGCAGCTTGCGTACCCGAATATCGGTGATGTTCATAATGATGACCTCCGTTTTGTTTGTTGTATCAAAAGTATGGGCGGAAGAAAAAGGAAGTATGCAATCCGGGCGTAAAAATCCGAAAAAACTATTGACAACCGCAGACGCTGATGCTATAATAATCGAGGTCGCCTTTCGCGGCACGGTTTTTTATGCGAGTGTGCTGGAATCGGCAGACAGGCACGTTTGAGGGGCGTGTGTCTTATGGCGTACGGGTTCAAGTCCCGTCACTCGCACCAACAGCGGACTTAAGGGCGCGTTCCCCCGCATCGGAGTTATTGCTTCCTCTCCGATTAAAAATCAAAAGAAGCAGTTATGCGCTCGTGGCGGAATAGGCAGACGCGCTAGATTCAGGTTCTAGTCGGGGCAACTCGGTGGAGGTTCAAGTCCTCTCGGGCGCACCAAAAATCGGCAGGTGTTATAACACCTGCCGGTTTTTACTTTTTCACTCTTCACTCTGCCGCTCCTTTTCCGCAAAAAGTCCCGCTCGGCTCGCCTGCCCCGGTTGTAAACGCCCTCGCGACGGCTCGCTGTCGCTGCCGCCTTTTTGCTATGACCATAACTTAAATCATGGATCAATTTCGAGTTTTTTGGTCAATTCTATAAACCAATCCTTCTGTTTATATTCATCAAAGCAACTCCAATTCAATTCTTCTCTAAGTGTTCTCACAATTTGCTTATTATCGGAAGGAGCATCGGCTATTTCCCAACCGCATAGCAGCGGGTGTGTAAGGGCATGTGCTTTTATATCAATAGATTTTACTGCACACTTAACCGCGCAGGTGAGATGTTTCTCTACAACAGATTCATCGTTGGCAAGCGATACTTCATTCTCGGCAATGCAACGGTGCAAAATACAAAGATGCTGCAGCGATTCATATCCCATATCGTCATTAGGATATGCCGCTTCAAACATACTGACAACAGCTTTGTTTACTTTTTGAACGTAATCATCGCCGTAACATTTTACATGACACATGTTGAGTCGCGCCGCCATATAGAAAAGCGTATCTAAATACCAATGATTTGCAAAGCTAAATGTGTCGGTAAGACAGTCTTCCTCATTGTGTATTTGCATAAACAGCATTTCTTGACAATGGATAATTTGATATGCTTTTCGTGCCCATTCGTCTGCTTTTTGATAATTTCCGTTTGCATAATAGGTTTGCGCCACTTCTTTGATAGCCTGCCCTTTGTAGTAGCTATTGTCTCCGTCAGCTGCGTCTAAGTTGTATATCTCAGTGCCAAGTTCAATAATCTCGTTCTGATATTTTATCTTATCAGTATCAAAATAAATTGACATCAGCATTTCTTTGACTCGAATGTCGTTTGGAAGTTTTTTATATGCTTCGAGCCACAACGGGATAATTTCTGCACGCTTGCCGTTTCGGAATAGCTTTTCCGACTCCTGACTGCATTCTTCAAAATATTCATCGGCTTCCATTCGCTCAACCTGCAGCAGTTCATCTACCGTAATTCCGAAATATCGTGCAATGTCAGGCAAAAGCAGTATATCCGGAGAAGTTATATTATTCTCCCATTTGCTCACGGCTTGATAGGAAACACCGAGATATTCCGCAAATTTCTCTTGGGATACATTTTTTGCTTTTCGCAACTCTTTCAACTTACCTGCAAGATTCATATTCATATAGGTTGTTCCTTTCTAAGTTTGTTGTAGCTACGCTTTTATTATAGCGCGCAAACAACAATAAACAATAACCTGTATTTCGATATTCAAACGAGCAGCTCAACTAAATTTATAATTCACTCACGACCAAAATTTGCGCCATACAAAACCGGCAAGGCTTATGCCTTGCCGGTTTTTGCTTTTCACCCGATTGTCCTGTATTTGTTCCGCATTTTTGGCAAGTAGGGTGACAGGAATTTCGCCGGAAATCGGTTCTTTGCCTGTCGGGTGATTGAACCGGGGGAGAAAGTCCGTTACAATAAAAGAAAAATGAATAACGGAGGCAGAAATTATGCAGACGGACATCATCACGACCCGGCGGATCGCGGAGTATAAAGCGCATCTTCTTTCGGAGGAAAAAAGTCCTCATACGGTGGAAAAATATCTGCGTGATATCAGGGCGTTTGGACTTTATCTTGACGGACGGCCCCTCACTAAGGAGCTGACGGTATCGTATAAAACGCATCTGCTCGAAAGCGGGCGGTACAGAAAGTCGAGCATCAATTCCATGCTGTCGTCCATTGACAGCTTTCTCTGCTTTATCGGGCGGACGGATTGCAAAGCGGCGCATATCCGGATACAAAAAAGCCCCTATCAGCCGGAGGAGCGCAGCCTGACTAAGGAGGAATATTTCCGCCTGCTCGATGCGGCAAGCGGCAACGAGCGGTTGGAGCTGATACTCAAAACGATGTTCAGCACCGGCATACGCGTATCAGAACTGCAATATTTTACGGTGGAAGCGCTGCAAAAAAGCGTGATCCGGGTTTCGGGGAAAAACAAGACCCGTTCCATTATTCTTCCGGGCGAGCTTTGCCGTCAGCTTCGCGCCTATGCAAAGGCACACCGTATCGACGCCGGCGTGATCTTCCGCACGAGGAACGGGAACCCCGTCAACCGGAGCGCGGTATGGGCGGAGATGAAAAAGCTCTGTGAAGGCGCGGGGGTGGCGCCAAGCAAGGTGTTCCCGCATAATCTGCGCAAGCTGTACGCAAGGCTGTTTTACGAGATCTCTCATGATATCGCAAAGCTTGCCGATCTGCTGGGACACAGCAGCATCAATACGACCCGGATCTATATTATGACGACCGAAAGCGAAATACGGGAGCATATCGAGCAGTTTACCAGAACGATCTTTTCCCGAAAAAAGAAAAAAGCCACATTATCTGCATAATGTAATAAAAAGAAAAAACCGCAAAGCGGAAGCAATCCGTTCTTTGCGATTTTTGGAAAGTGATTATGAAAAAAGGCATAGCCGCAAAAGCCCTCACAAAAAAGCCTTTCCAAAAGGATTTGTGAGGGCTTTCCGCCATGCCGAAATGCCGATTTTAACCGTAAAAACTTCCGTTTTTCAGGGATGAAGCTGTAAAAAACTACATATAAGAAAAGTCCATATTGTCATTGACAGATATCACTTTTTGTGATACAATGACAGGGATAAAGAGCAGAGTAGGTGTTTTCTGCTCTTTTCATGCTACATTATGCAGATAATGTGATCCGATGCGGCGGCTTGGAAACGGCAGAAGGCTGCATTTGGCGGTAGGGCGGCGACAAATAGCTTTTGAAAGGGAGTTGTCACCGCCTTTTCTGTGTAAAGGGAAGGAGCTGAGGAATATGGGGATCACGCTGTATGAACATAACAGGGTTGCCTATGAATCGGCTCTTGCCATGCTGTCCGAAACCGGAAAAGCGGCGGTGATCCATCCGACCGGAACCGGGAAAAGCTTTATCGGATTTAAGCTGTGTGAGGATAATCCGGATAAAACGGTTTTGTGGCTGTCGCCTTCCGAATATATCTTCCAAACACAGCTCCAAAACCTGAAAGCGACCGGCGGAGAGGAGCCGGAGAACGCTGTGTTCATCACCTATGCAAAGCTGATGAATATGGGGGATGAGGCGCTGGGTGAGATAAAGCCTGATTTTATGATATTGGATGAATTTCATCGGGCAGGCGCCGAGCAGTGGGGCGCAGGTGTGAAGCGGTTGATCGGGTTGTATCCCGATGTTCCGCTTCTCGGTCTGTCCGCAACGAATATCCGGTATCTCGATAATCGGCGGGACATGGCGGAGGAGCTGTTTGACGGCAATATCGCCTCCGAAATGACGCTGGGTGAAGCGATCGTGCGGGGGATTTTGAACCCGCCGAAATATGTGCTGTCGGTGTATTCCTATCAGAAGGATCTTGAACGGTACGAGCGGCGGGTGAAAACGGCTCGCCAAAAGGCGGTGCGGGACGCGGCGGAGAAATATCTGGAGGCGCTGCGGCGCGCGCTTGATAAAGCCGACGGGCTGGACGCCGTTTTTGACCGGAACATGACCGACCGAACCGGGAAGTATATTGTGTTCTGCGCGAATAAGGAACAGATGGACGAGATGATGAAGCAATCTCTTTCGTGGTTCTCGCGGGTGGATAAAGCGCCGCGCGTCTATTCGGTGTATGCCGAAGATCCGCTTGCCGACCGCGCTTTTTGCGATTTCAAGGCGGATACGGACGCATCGCATCTGCGGCTGCTCTACTGTATCAACGCCTTGAACGAGGGGATCCATGTGGAGGATATCAGCGGTGTGATCCTGCTGCGTCCTACCGTTTCGCCCATTATCTATAAACAGCAGATCGGGCGCGCGCTTTCCGCCGGGAAAGCCAAAGAGCCGGTGATCTTCGATATTGTCAACAATATCGCCGGATTATACAGCATTGACGCCATCGAGCAGGAGATGCAGGATGTGATCCGGTATTATCGGTATTTGGGGGAAGAAGGGTTCGTGGTAAACGAACGGTTCCGGCTGATCGACGAGGTGCGGGACTGCCGCCGGCTGTTTGATGAGCTGGAAACCGCCCTTTCAGCGTCATGGGATCTGATGTATGCGGAGGCAGCGCGGTATTACAAAACGCACGGAGATCTGCTCCCGCCGCAAAGCTATATCACCGAGAGCGGATGCAGGCTCGGACAGTGGATCGTAACGCAAAGGCTCAACTACCGCGCCTGCGCAGGACGCGGCGGGAGAGGGCTTACCTCGGCGCGGATCGAAAAGCTGGAGAAGATCGGTATGCGCTGGCAAACGCTTCGTGAGCGGCAGTGGGACGAGGGTTATGCTCTTGCTCAGGCGTACCACGCGCAGTATGGCGACCTGAGG
>CANQKG010000097.1 GCA_947624425.1 uncultured Clostridia bacterium
GAGATCTCGACCGCCTGCTATGTGGATATTCCCAAGCTGGTGCGGCAGACCATCCGCGAGATCGGCTATGACCGTGCCAAATACGGCTTTGACGGCGATACCTGCGCGGTCATCACCACCATCGACGAGCAGTCGGGGGATATCGCCATGGGCGTGGATAAAGCGCTGGAGCAAAAGGCAGGCTCTGCCGATGAGGCGGACGCCATCGGCGCAGGCGATCAGGGGATGATGTTCGGCTACGCCTGCGATGAAACAAAGGAGCTGATGCCGCTGCCTATTTCGCTGGCGCACCGGCTTGCAAAGCGGCTTTCCCAGGTGCGGAAGGAAAAAACGCTTTCCTATCTGCGTCCGGACGGGAAAACGCAGGTGACCGTGGAGTATGAAAACGACCGTCCGAAGCGGGTGGACTGCGTAGTGGTCTCGACCCAGCACGACCCCGATGTGCCGCTGGAGCAGATTCGGGCGGATATCATGAAACAGGTGATCGACCCCGTGATCCCGCAGGAGCTGCTGGATGAGCGGACAAGCTTTTATATCAATCCGACCGGCCGCTTTGTGGTGGGCGGTCCGCAGGGAGACAGCGGCTTGACCGGCAGGAAGATCATCGTGGACACCTACGGCGGCTATGCGCGGCACGGCGGCGGCTCTTTTTCGGGAAAGGATCCCACCAAGGTGGATCGTTCCGCCACCTATGCGGCACGCTGGGTCGCAAAGAATATCGTGGCGGCAGGGCTTGCCTCCCGCTGTGAGGTGCAGATCGCCTATGCCATCGGCGTGGCGGCGCCCGTTTCGATCATGGTGGATACTTTCGGCACCGGCAAGGTGAGCGATGAGCAGATCGAAAAAGCAGTGGAGCAGGTGTTCGACCTGCGTCCCGGCGCGATCATCAAGGCTTTGGAGCTAAGAAAGCCGATCTACCGGCAGCTTGCCGCCTACGGGCATATGGGCAGGGAGGATCTCGGCGTCAGCTGGGAGAAAACAAACCGCGCCGACGCACTGCTTCAAGCCGTGAATCGGCTGTAAAAACGAAAAATTCCAAAAATATGACAATTAGTCAAAAAAAGGCTTGAAATGCCGTCTTTCCTGTGGTATACTCTCTGTGTGCGGAGTTGATAGTGCATGGATTTTGTCAGGAAGCCTGTTTACCGTATGGACGATCTGATCGCCATCATGCGGCTGCTGCGTTCGGAGAACGGCTGTCCGTGGGACAGGGAACAGGATCACCACAGCATTCGGAAGAATTTTCTGGAAGAAACCTATGAGGTTCTGGAAGCGATCGACGCCGAGGATCCCGCGATGCTGCGGGAGGAGCTGGGCGACGTACTGCTTCAGGTGGTATTTCACGCCCGGATCGAGGAGGAAGCCGGCGGCTTTTCCTTTGACGATGTGGTGGATGAGATCTGTAAAAAGCTGATTTGCCGTCACCCTCATGTGTTCGGCGACGTCAAGGCGGATACGGCGGATCAGGTGCTGACAAACTGGGATAAGATCAAGCAGGAAAGCAAGGGACAGACTACGGTCTCCCAAACCCTTGCGAGCGTGCCGAATGTCCTGCCTGCCTTGATGCGGGCGCAAAAGGTGCAGCACCGCGCCGCAAAAAGTATGTCCTACCGTCCAAAAAAGCATACCGTGATCGAGATGGGTTCGGGTGCGCCGGAGGATGCGGTCGGACAGATGCTGTTTTCCTGTGTGGAGGCAGCGGAAGCTCTCGGCGTAGACGCCGAGGAGGCGCTCACTAGGGCGACCGAGCGTTTTGTCGCCGCCTTTACCGCCCGGGAGCGGGAAGTATAAGTCCAATTATAGGGGAGACTCTATTGGAAGAATAAATTATGGAGGAATGTATCATGACGAAATCAGATTTGGTTGCATCGGTCGTTGAGAGCACCGGCGTTTCCAAGAAAGACGCCGAAAAAGCGGTAACTACAGTTTTCAATTCTATCACCAACGCTTTGAAAGCAGGCGAAAAGGTTCAGCTGGTGGGCTTTGGCACCTTTGAAACACGGCATCGTGCGGCCAGAACCGGTCTCAATCCGCTGACGAAGGAGACCATTAAGATTGCTGCCACTACCGTACCCGCATTCAAGGCAGGCAAGGCTTTGAAAGACGCCGTTGCCAAGAAAAAATAAATTACAGTAGAAAAAGGACGGGTATTTGCCCGTCTTTTTTCTTTGGAGGGTTTACTATGCGATTGGATAAATATTTGAAGGTCAGCCGCTTAATCAAACGGCGCACCGTGGCAAACGAGGCGTGTGACGCCGGACGGGTGCTGGTCAACGGAAAAGCAGCCCGCGCTTCCTATGATGTGAAGGTGGGCGATCTGATCACCCTGCAGTTCGGGCAGCAGCCGACCTCGGTGCGGGTTCTGGCGGTCAACGAGCACGCGCAAAAGGCGGAAGCGGGGAGTATGTATACCGTCGAGAAATAGTAGTTCTAATTCCGCCGTTTTGGGCATAGCCTGTATTATGCCACAGGAAAGGACGAGCGGATATGGCGATGATAAAAGCGGAAGAGATACAGGAGAACAAACGGCCGCAGCACCTGATACTGGAAAACCGGGAAAAACTGACGGTGACCGGTGTGACCGATGTGGACAGCTTCGATGAAAAAACGGTGGTTTTGTTCACCGATATCGGGGAGCTGACGGTCACGGGGCATGATTTGCATATCAACCGTCTGGATGTGGATGCCGGCGAGCTGACGATGCAGGGAACGGTGGACGGTATGGAATACCGTGCGCAGCAGGTAAAACCGCAGGGCGGTCTGCTGACCCGCCTGTTTCGCTGATCCGGATGGTCGGTTTGTCCGGTGAAACGCTGCGGTTTTTCACCGCCTGCCTATTTGGCGCCGCGCTGGGGATACTCTATGACCTTTTCCGTATTCTCCGGCTGATCCTGTCGCCGCCGCGGCGGGGCCTCTTTTTGCTGGATACGGTCTACTGCCTGATGGCGGCCGTGTCCGTGTTCTTCTTTTTGATCTTCTCAAACGACGGATTGCTGCGCGGCTTTTTGCTGTTGGGCTGTTTTGCCGGCGCGGCGATTTACCGCCTCACCGCCAGTCGGTTCGTGATCCGGATCATGGAGGTTCCGATTCGTATGCTGCACCGTGCGTCTGCCAAAGGCAGGCAGCTTTTCCGGAAAGTCGGCGCGGCGTTCAAAAAAAGATGGAAAAAATGCTTGAAAAAAGCAGGGAATTTATTATATAATATGAGGGAACGCCTTCGGAAGAAGAAAGGGAGTGGGGACGCTGGCAGAGCAAAAGAAAAAGAGAAAAACGGGATCAGGCGGAAACATACTTTTTCGGATCGCCATCTGTCTTTTGGTCTGCTATCTGCTCGGCACTTTCATTCATCTGCAGGCGGAGATCGCCGACAAAAACGCGCAGCTCAAAGCGGTCAACAGCCAAATCGAGGAGCAGACCGCTCATAATGAGGAGCTTCAGACCGTCCTTGCCACCAACGGCGAGGAGGAGTATATGCTCAATATGGTGCGGGAACTCGGCTTTGTCTTTCCGAGCGAGCGGGTGATCGTGGATGTATCAGGAAATTAAAAAAACGGTAAGGAGTGCGGATATGCAGCTGTCAGAGGGAGACATTGTTGAAGGCAAGGTTACGGGGATCACCAAATTCGGGGATGGTACATATTTCCGAGGTCGCGCCCACCTTTGTGAGGGAGATCGGCGAGCATCTGTCGGAGGGACAAACCGTCCGCGCCATGGTGCTTTCCGTGGGTGAGAACGGGAAGATCGCTTTGTCGATCAAACGGCTTGCCGCGCCTCGAAAAAGCAGTCCGCCTGTCCGCCGCGACCGTGACAGAGCCATGCCGAAAGGCGACAGCCAGCCCCAGAGCTTTGAGGATATGCTCTCTCAGTTCAAGCAGAAAAGCGATGAGCGTATGTCCGATCTCAAGCGCACCATGGAGGGGAAGCACGGCGGCTATTCCCGCCGCCGCGGCAGCAGAGGATAACACACAAAGCCGTCCGAAAGGGCGGCTTTTAGCGTGTCGATAAAGTCGACACGCTTCGAGGGAAAACTGGGTTTACGTGAAAGCTGTCGTCTTTGTCAAAACCTCCCTTGTCAAAGGGAGGGGGACCATGCGTCAGCATGGTGGAGGGATTCAAAACCCCCAAAGCCAACGGCAACAGTCAAACCCCCTTGCCAATCATCGCCCAAGGCAGTTCCTCTTTTCCGTATTTGCAAAAAAAAATTCACATAAAATTCATTGACTTATTCTTCGAAAAAGGGTATACTTTTTACAAACACCGGCTTTGTGATACCAGAGCGGTGCAACAGGAAGGAGAAACGGATATGAAACGCATCGGTTCTTTTGTAACGGCGCTTTGCCTGCTTCTCTGCCTTTCCGGCTGCGGCAATTCGTTTTTTGATACGCAGCACTATAAGCTTCCGACGGAAGAAACCGAGAAAGCCGAACAGAATCTTGCCGTAAAAAGCATTGCCGAGCTTGCGCGTCCCACCACCCTTGTCTATGTGGAGGACGGTAAGGCAAAGTATTTCAAAGACGGCGAGGAAGCCTTCGACCGGCTTTTGGAATTGAATGAGGCGCGGGATACCGGTACCGAGCGCAAGACGTCAAGCTATTATGATGCGGTGGACGAAAGCTTTTACCGCAAAGGGCGATATCTGTTCTATCGGTATGAGGACGGCAGCTACCGTGATGTGGTCTTTTCCCTTGTCAGGGCGGCAGATGAAACCAATTCCGATTATTCCACTACCATCTGGTTCAATCAGGAAAACACGATGGACCGCGTTTACTGCTCCGGCTCTTACGGAATACTGGGACCCGCCGATGAGCTGCTTGACTATCTTGACAGCTTGAAATGACCGATCCGCTTTTCTTTTTGGACCTGTCAAACCGCCGCGCATACGGAGTGTCGTATGCGCGGCGGTTTTTCTACCGTTTTATTTGACTTTGTGCGGCGAAAAAGGTATAATGATACTGTATGTATTGACGCCGGGAAACGGCAGGGGGTGGCTTTTTGTCTGTTCGTATCGGTTTGGATATCGGCTCTACCACCATCAAATGCGCGGTGCTGAACGAAGATGATGAACTGATCTATCAGTCCTATCATCGGCACATGGCGCAGGTCAAGGAAAAGGCGTTGGAGCTGTTGGGTTATATTCGGGAGCATATCACAAAGGATCAGCCGGTGCAGCTTTCCATCACCGGCTCTGCCGGTCTGGGCGTTGCACAGATCAGCAATATCCCCTTTGTGCAGGAGGTCTATGCCACTCAAACGGCGGTGCGGCGGTTCTTGCCCGATACCGACGTGGTGATCGAGCTGGGCGGTGAGGACGCCAAAATCCTCTTTCTGACCGGCGGCACCGAGGTGCGGATGAACGGAAGCTGCGCGGGCGGCACCGGCGCGTTTATCGACCAGATGGCAATGCTTTTAAATGTCGATCTGGAGGAGCTGGATCGCCTTTCGCTGGAGCATGAGAAAATCTATACCATCGCTTCCCGCTGCGGCGTGTTTGCCAAAACGGATATTCAGCCGTTGCTCAATCAGGGTGCGCGGAAATCGGATATCGCGGCAAGCATTTTCCAGTCGGTCGTCAACCAGACGATCGCGGGTCTCGCACAGGGACGGAAGATCAAGGGGAACGTGGTGTTTTTGGGCGGTCCGCTCACCTTTTTCCGCGGTCTGCGGGAGCGTTTTGTGGAAACGCTCGCCCTGCCGAGGGAGCCGGTTTTCCCCAAAAACAGCCAATATTATATTGCCATGGGCGCGGCGCTTTATGCGGGCAATGTGACCCCGATGACGGTCGCCGAAGCGATCTCCAATATCGAAAACGCGAAATCCGCCGCGGCAGTCTCGGTCACGCCGCCCCTCTTTTCCAGTCGGGAGGAGTACGAGGCGTTTGTGGCGGAGCATAATGCCGCCGATGTGCCGCAG
>CANQKG010000098.1 GCA_947624425.1 uncultured Clostridia bacterium
GCTTCCACCAGATCGGGACGGGCTTCCACCACCGGCTCGAGAGTTTCCAGAACCTCGGTCACTGCCTGGATAAATTCCGGCTCACCGGCATTGCGCTTTTTCACGGTTTCCAACAAGTCGATCAAATACTGATTTTTCATAGCCATTTTCCATTCCCCCTATGTAGTTGCTCCTTTGAGCATTGTAGCCATTATATCATGCAGAATGGCAAAAATCAAGTAGTAATTGCGGAAAAATTCTAAAAAACTTGCAGATTATGCGAGAATTTCACCGAAATCGCGTTTTGTTTTGCAGGAAAATGAAATTGCACTTGTAAGATCACGCCTTTTCGTTGAGCCAGACCGTTTCGCTTTCATGGCGGCGGGGACGCACCATCAGGCTTTCGATGGCGGCGCGTACCGACTGTCCGCCGTAGAGAACCTCATAAAGCTGCGTGGTGATCGGCATACTGACGCCGGTGCGCTGGGAAAGCTGATACGCCGCCTCGGTGGCAAAATAGCCCTCCACCGTTCCGACCTTTTCGACCGCCTCGGCAGCCGCCATTCCTTCCCCGATCAGGATACCGGCGCGGCGGTTGCGGGAGTGCATACTGGTGCAGGTGACGATCAGATCACCGACCCCGCTGAGTCCCGCAAAGGTCTCAGTCTGTGCGCCGAGCTTTACCCCCAATCGGGCGATCTCGGTCATGCCGCGGGTCATCAGCGCCGCCTTGGTGTTATCCCCCACCTTCATGCCGTCGCAGATGCCGACTGCCAGCGCAATGATATTTTTCAGCGCGGCGCCTAATTCCACGCCGATCATGTCGTCGCTGACATAGATCCGGAGCGTCTGATTCATCAATACATCCTGCACATACTCCGCGTCCTTCCGGTTGGCGGAAGCGGAAACCATCACCGTGGGAACGCTGCGGGCGATCTCCTCGGCATGGCTGGGACCCGACAGAATGACGACCGGATTGGGGATCTCCTCGGAGATCACCTCGTCCATCCGCTTGAGACTGCCGAGCTCCAGACCCTTGGAAAGGCAGACCACCCGGATATCGGGCGGCAGAATGGGACGCAGCTGACGAGCCACCTCCCGCACAAAACGGGTAGGCGGCACCAGCAAAACCAGATCGGAGTTTGCCGCCGCAGACAAATCGGTCGTGAGGTTAATGGTCGCCGGAACCGGCACGCCGGGCAAGAGCTTTCGATGCTCCCCGTACTGCCGGATCGCCTCGATCTCCTCCGGGAATTTCGACCAGAGGGTCACGGTATGCCCGGCTTTGTCCGCCATCACGGCAAGCGCCGTGCCGAAGCCGCAGCCCAATACGGTGATACGCGCCATAACTACTCCTCCCTTTTCTCTCCGAACCGGTACTCCGTACCTGCCCGCAGCCGTTTGATATTTTCGCGGTGCATGAAGATCACAAAGCCTCCGACCACCGCCGCCATGACCGTTTCGGCAACGACAACGCCGACGGATTTATGCTGTGCCAGCCGCACCAGCAGTGTGGCAACCGGATAAGCGGCAGACGCGCAGATCGAGGCCAAGGAAACGATCCGTTTCCACCCGATCACCGCCAGAAATACGCCCAGCACGATCAGCAGGGCGATCGGATCGAGCATCAGCATCACCCCTGCCGAAACCAGAATACCCTTGCCGCCCTTAAAGCCGAAGAAAACGGGATAGACATGACCGAGCAGGGCGAAAAATGCGGCAAGATAGCCGCCGAGCAGCCATTCGGGACGGCCGCCGAGGTTGTGAATGAGCAGATTGCCGATCACCACCGAGATAACGCCCTTGCAAAAATCACCCAGCAGCACCAGCGCCGCAGGGCCTTTCCCCAGTGTGCGCAGCACATTGGTCATACCGGCGTTGCCGCTGCCGTGTGTGCGGATATCCTCCTTGGAGAAAAGCCGTGTGATGATGATGGCAAAATTGATGCTCCCGAGCAGATACGCCGCCGCGGCGGTCAAAATCACAGCAAGAACCATGCTGCCCCTCCTTTACCCTTTGCTTCCGCTGTCATGTCCCCGTTCCCGTATGATGAAACGGATCGGGGTCCCCTGTAAATCGAACGCCTCCCGGATCTGGTTTTCCAAATACCGCCGGTAGGAAAAATGAAACAGCTCGGCGCGGTTGACAAACGCCACAAAGGTGGGCGGTTTGACCGACGCCTGCGTGATATAATAAATCTTTAATCTCCGCCCCTTATCGGAGGGCGGTTGTACCCGTGCGGTCGCATAGGCAAGAATATCGTTGAGCATGCCGGTGGTGATCCGCATACTGTTTTTCTCGTACACCTGACGGATCAGAGGATAGAGCTTTTCCACCCGCTGTCCGGTCTTTGCCGAGATAAAGAGGAACGGCACATAGGACATAAAGGCAAAATCCTGCCGGAGCTTTTCCTCATACTTCCGCATGGTATTGCCGTCCTTCTCCACGCTGTCCCACTTATTGACCGCGATGATCGAAGCCTTTCCCTGCTCGTGCGCGTAGCCCGCCACCTTGGAATCCTGCTCGGTGAAGCCCTCCGCCGCGTCGATCAAAATCACGCAGACGTCGGCGCGATCCACCGCCATATAGGCGCGCAGCACGCTGTACCGCTCGATATTCTCCAGTACCTTGGACTTGCGGCGGATCCCGGCGGTGTCGATCATCAAAAATTTTCCGTACTCGTTTTCAATCGGTGTATCCACCGCATCGCGGGTGGTACCGGCGACATTGGAAACGATCACCCGCTCCTCCCCCGCCAGACGGTTGATGAGCGAGGATTTCCCGACATTCGGTTTCCCGATCACCGCTACCCGGATCACATCGTTCTCGGTTTCCTCCTCCGTTTCAGGCGGCAGATGTGCCAGCACGGCGTCCAGCAAGTCTCCGGTGCCATGCCCGTGGAGTGAGGAAACGGCAATCGGATCGCCCAATCCGAGGTTAAAAAACTCATAATAACCCGCCGGAAGGTCGCCCACCCGGTCGCATTTATTGACGCAGAGCACCACCGGCTTCCCGCTTTTCCGCAGCATGTTCGCCACGTCCTCATCGGTCGCGGTCACGCCGGACAAAAGGTCGGTCACCAGCACGATCACATCGGCGCTCTCCACGGCGACCTCCGCCTGACGGCGCATCTGCCGCAGCAGCGGATCGTCGGTCGATGGCTCGATCCCGCCGGTGTCGATCAGCAAAAAGGAGCGTCCCCGCCATTCGCAGGGCGCATAAATACGGTCACGGGTCACGCCGGGCGTATCCTCCACAATTGAAAGACGCTGCCCAATCAGTTTATTGAACAGGGTGGATTTGCCGACATTCGGCCGTCCCACCACTGCTACCACCGGTTTGCTCATTTACTCATCACCTCTCAGCGCCGCCGCAAGCGCGCCGCCGGTATTGGGCAGAACACGAACCGGAACGCCCAATGCTTCAGAAAGCTCCTGCGGAGTGACGTCGTCCAAAAAACGATCCCCCTCCTGTCGGAGCATATTTTCACTCAGCAGCAGACGGCTGCCAAGCGGCTTTCCCGCAAGCTGCCGCCTGATATCCCCGCCGGTCAAAAGACCGGTCACGGTGATACTCTGCCCGAAAAAGTCATTTTTAATTTCATAGACCCGACAGTCCAGCTGCGGGAACACCT
This sequence comes from uncultured Clostridia bacterium, assembly GCA_947624425.1. GTDB lineage: Bacteria > Bacillota > Clostridia > Oscillospirales > Ruminococcaceae > CANQKG01. The sequence continues at coordinate 3,614 of CANQKG010000098.1, forward strand.
TTTTTGCCTCTGTGATCAGGGTGCAGAGAAACGGATATGCCGCCGTACCGGTCGCGATCGAGCAGGAACAGCCGCCCTGTCCGGCAGGATATTCCGCCAGCGCATCCGCAAACTCCTGCTGCAGGGACGCCAGCATACCGACACCGTTTTCGATTTGATAAAACTCCCCATAATACGAATAGGGCGGGATCGGGCGGTTTGCCAGCACAAAAAACTCATCCGCCGGATAGACAAGGCGGTCGCCCCGCTCCCGCAGGCAGCGCTCCCCCACCGGCTCGATGATATCCAGCACGGCCGCCGCCGAAGCCTCGTCAAACGGGGTCAGCGGCGTCAGCCCCTCTCGGTACCGGGTCATGCCGAGCGGCACGCAGCAGATACTCTGTACCGAGGGAAGTGCGGTGAGGTCCCGCAAGGTTCTCTGCAGCGCCTCCCCGTCATTCCAGCCGGGACAAAGCACCAGCTGGCAGTTGAGCAAAATCCCGTTTTCCGAAAGCTTATAAAGATGCCGCAGCGAATCCCCCGCAAAGCGGTTTCCCATCATGCGGCAGCGAAGTTCCGGATCGGTGGTATGCACCGAAACATTGATCGGGCTGATATGCATGGCGATGATCCGGTCGATATCCGCGTCCTTCAAATTGGTCAGGGTGATATAGTTCCCGAACAAAAAAGACAGCCGCGCGTCATCGTCCTTAAAATAAAGGCTCTCCCGCATACCGGGCGGAAGCTGGTCGATAAAGCAGAATATGCAGTGATTGGTACAACCCCGCTGGCGATCCATGAGATAGGTTTCAAATTCCAGACCCAGCTCCTCGCTTTCCTCCTTGCGAACGGTGCAGCGGCGGGACTTTCCCTTTGCGGTGGTCAGCGTGAGAGAGAGGGTAGGCTCCAGCATATAAAACCGATAATCCAGCACGTCGTTGATTGGGTGGCCGTTGATGGTATGCAGAATATCGCCCGGGTGGATCCGCGCCCGCGCCGCCTTGCTTTTCGGCGCAACGCCATAGACCGTGACGCTCACCGATCACCCTCCTCACTGCCTGATAAAAAACTAGGGAAGGTTTTTTATTCCCTTCCCAGTTCCATGCCTATGCGTCCTTCTTGAGAACCTCAACACCTTTGTAATAGCCGCAATTACCGCAAACGCGATGGGGAACCATCAGCTCGCCGCAGTGCGGGCATTTGCAGAATGCCGGCTGTTTCAGCTTCCAGACGCTGGAACGGCGTTTATCTCTTCTTGCCTTGGATACCTTTCTCTTCGGTACTGCCATCGTTCAAAACCTCCTTATTCGTCAGATGAGGAAAAGAAGCCGTCCAGTGCTTTCCAGCGCGGGTCGATCTCCTTCTTGTCACAGCTGCAGCCGCCCAGATTCCAATCCTGCCCGCAGACGGGACAAAGCCCCTTGCAGTCCTCTTTGCAAAGCACCTTTGCAGGAAGCTCCAGCAGGATATCGGTCCATGCCGTTTCCGCAAGATCGACGCGCATATCCGGTACCACCAGAAAATACGCATCGTCCGCGTCGTCCTCCAGCGCTGTCACCAAACCGTGGGTGAAGTGAAGAAGCTCATCGCGGGAAAACGGCTTCAGGCATCTGTCGCAGCACAGGGACATGGTAAACCGGGCGGTATAATCAAGGGTGACGATTCCGGCACGGTTTGCAACCTCCCCGTCGATCTGCACAGGGCCGCGAAAGGCGACGGTGGCGCTGACAGGGCTTTCCGAAAAATCCGCCGCAAAGGAAAAATCCTTTGACGCGCCGGGAACTTCAAATATCTCCTGACAGGACAGCCACATAACGACACCTCATAATGCTACGAATGCTATTATACCGCAACCAATTCCGTTTTGTCAACAGAAAAATGCAAGTTTTTTACAGTTTTCTAACCGCGGTAGGGCGCCAAAAACTGCGATTCGATCTGATCCGATACCAGCGACTGGATATAGGAAAGCGAAAAGCTGCTGTTTCGCGCCCGCACGCCGTGACGGGACGCCAGCTCATCGGTATACTCGCTCAGCGGATAGAGCCGGATATCGGAGTAACCGCTGTCATAATGGGTGACGGTCGGGATCAGGTTTGCATAGCTGACCGTCGCCTTTTCCTCGGCGGGATCGTAGGTGATATCGAAGTCCATCAGTCCGCCGATCAGATTGGGCGCGTTGCTCTGCGCCGAGATGAAGTTGCCGAGGCAGTAGATCACCA
>CANQKG010000099.1 GCA_947624425.1 uncultured Clostridia bacterium
ATACGGTCGTACACCTTATTGGGATCCCACAACTCCATCTGTACGATCAGATCCACCTTTTCGGTCAGCTTGACCGCGCCGATCCCGAACAGCCGGCGGGCATTGATGATGCCGATGCCGCGCAGCTCCAGAAAGTGCCGGATATTCTCCGGCGACGCACCGACGATCTGCCGAGCGGAGATACGTTTTAACTCCACCGCATCGTCCGCGATGAGGCGATGGCCGCGCTTGACAAGCTCAATTGCCGTTTCGCTTTTACCGATCCCACTATCGCCCAGCAGTAAAATTCCTTCGCCATAAATCTCGACCAGAACGCCGTGACGGGTGATTCTGGGCGCCAGTTCCAGATTGAGGTACTGGATCGCGTTGAACATAAACGCGGTCGTATGATCCTCGGTACGAAGCAGGGGAATTTCATGCTCCTTTGCCGCCGCCAGCAGAGCCGGAAAGGGGGTCAACCCATTGGTCACGACCAGAGCCGGTATCTTGGACGCCAAAAGCGAATGGATCCGTGCCTGACGGGTCGGCTGAGGGAGACTGGTAAGATAGGAAAACTCCATATTCCCCAAAATCTGGATCCGGCTCGGCTCAAAATCCTGATAAAAGCCGGACAGATGCAGCCCGGGACGGTTGACCTCCGCCGTGGAGATCATGATATTCTCCGCATCGGCAGGAAGATAGAGCGCTTCCAGACTGCATTCCTTGATAAATTTTTTCAGCGGTACCGTATAATTACTGCTCATGCCGTTATTCCTTTATTACCCGAAAATGGAGAGAAGCACACCGGCTGCAACCGCAGAACCGATCACGCCCGCCACATTCGGACCCATGGCGTGCATCAGCAGGAAGTTGGTGGGATTTGCTTCCTGTCCCACCTTCTGCGACACACGCGCCGCCATCGGGACGGCGGACACGCCTGCCGAACCGATCAGCGGATTTACCTTTCCTTTGGTCAACAGATACATCAGCTTGCCGAGCAGCACGCCGCAGGCAGTACCGATGCAGAATGCGATCAGACCGAGCGCGATGATCTTCAGGGTATCGACCGTCAAAAAGTACTCGGAAGTGGCGGTCGCGCCCACCGTGACGCCCAGCATGATGGTGATGATGTTCATCAATTCGTTCTGCGCGGTTTTCACCAGCCGATCCACCACGCCGCTTTCCTTCATCAGGTTACCCAGCATCAGCACGCCGACCAGCGAGCAGGCGGACGGCACCAGCAATGACACGATGATGGTGACCATGATCGGGAAAATCAGCTTCTCGGTACGGGAAACCGGGCGAAGCTGACCCATGACCACGCTCCGCTCCTTTTTGGTCGTCAGAGCCTTCATGATCGGCGGCTGGATCACCGGAACCAGCGCCATATAGGAGTATGCCGCCACCGCGATAGAGCCGAGCATGGCTGGCGCCAGCGATTTTGCAACATAGATAGCGGTCGGGCCGTCCGCGCCGCCGATGATGGCGATCGCGCCTGCCTGTGCGCCGGTAAAGCCCAGCGCCATGGCCCCCAGGAATGTAAAGAAGATACCGCCCTGCGCCGCCGCGCCCAGCAGAAAGCTGCGGGGATTGGCGATCAGCGGTCCGAAATCGGTCATGGTGCCGATCCCGAGGAAGATAAGGGGTGGGAAAATACCCAGCTTAACCCCCAGATAGAGGATGTCAAGCAAGCCGCCGTCATGAAGCACCGTGCCGTAATCGATACTCTCCCCCACAAAGAAATCCATATGGAAGATCTCGGTAAAGGGCAGGTTGGTCAGCAGCATACCGAATGCGATCGGCAGCAAAAGCAGCGGCTCATACTGGCGGGCGATGGCAAGATAAATCAGCAAAAAGGAGATCAGGATCATCAGCACCTTCTGCCACTGGAACCCGTCCGCAAAAAATCCCATCAAGCCGGAGCTTTCCACCAGACCGCTTATGGTTTCTCGTAATATTTCAATCATCGAAGTCGTCCTTTCTCACGGTCCTTAAAAGGGACGGGTATTCTCTTGCACGCCTGCCGCGCTCCAGAGCGAGCGCGGGTCTGCCGTTTTTCGGATCCGTTTGATCCGATAGCTTTTACCGGAACCGGCGGTCATGCAGGAGATCGCCGCCATGATCGCCGCCACCACCTCGTTCGGAATACCGGACGGAGCAGGCACCGGAGCAGGTGAAGCCGCCGGTTTGAACGCCGGTGCGGCTGCTGCCGGAGGGACGGAAGAAACGGTTTTTGCACGGGGTCTTGCCGCACGGTTGTGTGCCGCTTCCCCGATCTTGCCAAAGAGCGTTACCGCCAGCACCAGCAGGAGCAGCACGAAAAAGACGACCAGAAGTCCTACCAGCACCACCGTCAGCGCAGCACCCCAGCCTGCCGCGCGCAGTCCGCCTTCCCAGTTGACCGCGCCGCCCGACATGGAAAGCCCATAGGGATAACCTGCCGTTACATCGACCGATTGATAGGCGGCGCCATACTCGACCGCGTTCTCCAGCTTTTCGTAGGTTTGGGTATACACAGTATTCTGCTCATTGGGATCCGTATAGACCTGCTGAAGCTGCTCAATATAGTAGTTATTGCAAAACAGCTTATTGAAAAGCTCCTCGGTCAGATGAGCCTCCTCCATGGCTTCTTGAAACGCTTCCACGGAGCCGTATTGCTCCAAAAACGAACTGCGAAGGTCGTTTTGCACATAGGCAAGCGCGTCCTTTTCGGATACGCCGGCGTCCAGCGCCATCTGACGGATCGTAGCAGCGGATATCGCGCCTTCCACCGCCTGATCCAGTATCGCCTGTGCGCTATCCTCTGGCACCTCATCCTCGTCTATGCCAAACGAATAGATGCTGCTGAAAATATGATAGGCAAACTCGGCGGCGTCCACCTCGTAATCACCGATGGTGAGCACCGTGTTTGAGCCTGCCGCCAAAGCAGGCAGCACCAGCATGGCAGCCAAGCAAAGCGCGCTGAGCAAACCGATCAAACGCTTTGGGAAAGAAGACATAGCGTAAAACCTCACTTTTAATCGTTTGCCTTTGCGATGAACTTCGCATAGGCCTGACGCAGCTCCTCCGCCGTCGTCTCGGGGCAGGTGGGATTGCAGTGCGCCCACACGCCGGTTTCGCTCGAAGCGTTGAACTTCTGCTTATCCGCACTGCGCATCGGCGGGAAAAACTCAATATGAAAATGATAATACGGCTCGGTATCCTCGCCGTTGACCGGCGCGTTGTGCATACACATCATATAGGGGAACTGGTAATCAAACAGGCTGTCCAGCATACCGGCGGTGTCCCGAATCGTCTTTGCCAGCGCGCGGCGCTCGGCATCGTTAAACTCGGCGATGTTCTGCTTATGCGCGTTGCTCATGATATACACGCCATAGGGATACTCGGTGAAAAACGGGAGGAATACGGTGAAATGCTCATTGCGGAAGATGACCCGCTTTTCAAACTCCACCTCCGCTTTGAGCATATCGCAGAAAATGCAGCGGTCATGCTCGGCACGGTACTCCTTGGCGGAGGCGACCTCCAGCTCAATCTTCTTGGGGATTACCGAATAGCCGTAAATCTGCCCATGAGGGTGAGGCATGGTCACACCGACCACCGCGCCGCGGTTTTCAAAGATAAAGACATACTTGATCTTCTCGTCGGCGCTGATCGCCTCAAACCGCTCCGCCCAGAGATTGACGAGCTTAGTCACATGATCGACCGAAAGCTCCGGCACCGTGATGGTATGTCCGGAGGAATAGAGGATCACTTCGCACTTGCCGTATGCGGGACGGACCTTAAAAAAGTCGTTCGCGACGTCGTCCGGCTCGGGCGGATCCTGCGACAGCGCGGGAAAATCGTTATCATACTCATACACATCGTACTCGTCCGGCACTTTACCGGAGCCAGGACAAAACGGACACCAGTCCTTCGGCATCTGCGGCCGGTTCTGCCGGTGCGATGCGATCATGACCCAATCCTTTGTCAACGGATGCCATCTCAATTCTGCCATAAGTCAATTCCTCCTGTTATGTATTGTTTCAGATGATCTGCACGCCGCCCACCGGACGGATCTGCAGGATATGACAGCTTCCCTTTCCGAACGCCGCTTCCATCTCGGAGCGGAACGCCGGAAGAAGCGCATTCGGCACAAAGCTCTGGGTCGTTCCGGCAAAGCCGCCGCCGTGCACCCGCCATGCGCCCTTTCCGCTGAGCAGCCGCTCCGCCAGATAAAGCGAGAGAGAAAGCCCCTGCTCCGCCGGATTTACGTTGGCATACACATTTTGCAGGTACTGATAGGACGACCGACCCGATTCCACCACCAGCGACAAAAACCGCGGAAGATCGCCCCGTTCCAGCGCATCCACCTGCGCGGTCACCCGGTCGTTCTCGTCAAAAAAGTGAAGGGCGCGCAGCACGGCGCGGTCGCCAAGCTCCGCCCGCAGGCGGGCAATGTTCTTTTTCACCGCATCGCGGCTGGTTTCACGCAGCACCTGACAGCCCATTTTTTTGGCAACCGCCTGCATCTCTACGGGAACCGCCGCGTAATCGTCGGTCAAATCGGCGTGGTTGCCGCCGGTGTCCACAATGCAAAGGGCATAGCCCGCATTGGCAAGATCAAAGTTCACCTGCCGGATCAGGGGGTTCTGCACATCGGCAAAATCGATCGTGACGATGCCGCCGACCGAGGACGCCATCTGGTCGAGCAGTCCGCAGGGCTTCCCGAAATAGTGGTTCTCCACCTTCTGCGCCGCCTTTGCCAGCTCGACCGGATCGACCTGCTCCTCAAAAAACAGGGTGTTGACAATGGTGCCGAGCAAAATCTCAAACGCGGCGGAGGAAGACACGCCGGAGCCTTTAAGCACATTCGAGGTGGTATAGGCGTCAAACCCGCCGACCCGACAGCCCTTTTCCGCAAACTGTGCGGCAGTCCCGCGCAGCAGTGAAATAGATTTTCCGTATTCCTCAGGGTGTACCGCCAGATCGGCAAGGTTGATATCGTCCAGATCGTAACCTGCCGACTTGACCCGCATTCTGCCGATATCGTTTCGGGCAACGACCCCGATTACATCTAAATCCACGCTGCCCGCCAGCACCTTGCCGCAGTTATGGTCGGTGTGGTTCCCGCCGATCTCGGTGCGTCCCGGCGCCGAGAAAATGCTAAGCCCCTCGGTCACGCCGAAAAAATCCACAAACTCGTCCACCGCGTCGTAATAGCGCGCCTTCTGCGCCTCAAGGTGCGCCGCACCGTACAGCCGGATCAGCGTTTCATCCAGCGCGCCGCCCATGATTTTTTCTTTCAATTCGGCATCTGTATACATCATAAGCCCCCTGTCCTTGGTTTTCACTCAGAAGATACCGCATAATCCCAGTATTCGGTATACATACTCATATTTTACCATAGCGGTCTTCAAATTGCAAGGGTTTTACGGCAAGATCTCCCGCCGAAAAAGTGGGAGGAAATCGGCAAAAACCGTAAAAAAACAGTTGCAACTTTTTGTAAGTTATGGTATACTGCTTTTGTTGTGCTACTGTGGCTCAGGTGGTAGAGCAGCTCACTCGTAATGAGCAGGTCGCCGGTTCGAGTCCGGCCAGTAGCTCCAAAAATCGGCGGCTTCTTTTTTTGAGAAGCCGCCGATTTCAGTCTGGCGAAAAAGCAATCAGTAACGGAAAAATTTATAATCTGTCACGGAGGCGGACATGTGCCGCCGCAGTGACACCTTGAGAGAAAACCGGTGCAGGCGGTGTCAGAATTGGCACAAGCCAAACCGGTTTTCGACGAAAAGGGGGAATCGGGGGCTTTGCCGCCGAAACGCGCCCTGCGGGCGAAACAGTG